>JAYWDL010000283.1:0-4533 GCA_043779865.1 Polaromonas sp. | reverse complement strand
TATGTCGGGTTTGCTTTCCTGATAGACGGCTGTTTAGCGACCTTCAGCGCTCTAACTCGCTTGTCCCGAAGGAGGGAGGCATCCATAGCATCTCCTTGAAAAATGCAAATAAAAATGAATGAATTGCGTGAGCTGCACAGATTCAGCTGGCGTGCGCCTCGCCATGCATGACCACAAAGCGTTTGTTGCGTTCATACGGAAACACGTCGTACACATGACCCGCCTGAATACGCGCCTGGTGGCTTTGCCAGAAGGCTGCATCAAGAAGGTCGCCATGGTGTTTCATGAAGACTTCCCGCACCGTGTCATTGCCGAGCAGGAAGGGACCGAAGGTTTCAGGAAACACGTCCTTGGGTCCGACCGAATACCAGACTTCACCACTCATTTCTTCTTCTTCGTTGCGTGGCGTCGGCACCTTGCGGAACTTGCAGTCTGTGATGTATTCAATCTCGTCGTAATCGTAGAAAACGACTTTGCCGTGACGGGTAATGCCGAAGTTTTTCCAGAGCATGTCGCCCGGGAAAATATTGGCCGCGACCAGGTCCTTGATGGCGTTGCCGTACTCGATCACGGCGCGCTCGATCTGCTCCTTGGCGGCGGGTTCTGCCACGCCGAAGTCAAACGCCTCCTGCAGGTAAATGTTCAGCGGAATCATGCGGCGCTCGATGTACACATGCTTGATGATGACTTCCATGTGGCCGTCGCCGTCCCGGTCACTGATTTCCAGTTGGCTGGACGCGAATTTTTCAATCTCGGCAATCAGCTCGTCGTCAAAGCGATCGCGAGGAAAGGCGACCTCACTGTACTCCTGCGTGTCGGACATGCGGCCCACGCGGTCGTGCTGCTTGACCAGCAGGTATTTGCCCTTGATCTGCTCGCGCGTTGTGTCTTTTTGCGGCGGGTAGTAGTCCTTGATGACCTTGAACACATAGGGGAACGAGGGCAGGTCAAACACCAGCATGACCATGCCCTTGATGCCGGGCGCGATGCGGAACTTGTCGGTGGAATGCCGCAGGTGGTGCAGAAAGTCGCGGTAAAAAAGCGTTTTGCCCTGCTTGGCCAGTCCCAGGGCGTTGTAGATTTCGGCGCGCGGCATGCGCGGCATCATGCTGCGCAAAAACTGCACGTAGGCTGACGGAATTCCCATGTCGACCATGAAGTAGGCCCGCGCAAAACTGAAAAGGATCAGCAGGTCGTCCTCGCCAAACAGCGCCGCATCGATCACCAGTTTCCCGGCGTCCTCCAAACTGGAAATGCCATCGCTATCGGCCACCGAAGCCGGGCCGGGCGTCGGCTGGCTGTGCAGGATGGGCAGGGCAAAGGGAGTCTCGTTAAAACCGTTGATGATTTTGCCGACGACGTAAGCACCCTTGTTGCGAAAGAAGAGGCCTGACAGCACCTGCAGCTGGAAATTGGCCCGCAGCTTGACATCGCCCAGCCGCTCGCTCATGGCCTGCATCACATGGCCTGCATCGCGCTCCAGGTCCTCAAACTCAAGGCGAAGTTCGAAGTCACCCACCAGCTTGAGGAGGGTCTCGTGCATGGTCTCACGGGTGGGGTAGTAAGCGCGGTAGGTCGGCTGCGCCGTCGGTTCCTCGTTTTCGATGTACTCGGTGCTCACGGCGGGCCGGACGAAAATGAAATCGTTCTGGAAATAGCTGCGGTGCAGGATTTTGGTGGTCACCGAATTGAAAAAGGTTTCGGCCAGTTCGGGCTGGTGGTGGTTGACCAGCAATCCGATGTAATGCAGCTTGACCTGATGCCAGACGTCCATGGACTGCTCGCCCGCCTTGAATTCACGCTCCAGCCGCGTCGAGGCCTCCCGCACCCGCAGGTCGTAGAACTCAATGCGCTCACGCTGGGCGCGTTGCTGGCCGTGCCAGTCCGAGGTTTCAAACCGGTGCTTGGCCCGCGCCGACTCGGTGCGAAATAGCTGGTAATGGCGGTTAAACCCGTCAATCATCGCTTTGGCGATGTCGTAGGCCACCGTGGAGTCAAGGCGCTGTGGAAACATGTTTTTCCTGGGGATTTTTACTGCGAATGCCAGCAGGTTTACCGCCGGGCCGCCGACACACCCGCGATGGCGGCACGGTACAGGGACTCGATACCCTCCAGGCTGTCCAGCGTGATGTGCAGATCTTGCAGCAGCCCGTCCTTCAGACCATACACCCAGCCATGCAAGGAGACACGCTGTCCACGCGCCCAGGCATCCTGCATCACGGTGGTTTGCGCCACATTCATGACTTGCTCAATCACATTGAGTTCACACAAGATATCGAGCCGCGCTTCAGGCGGCGCCGCCTGAAGAATCGCGCAATGGCGATCACGCACATCCTTGATGTGGCGCAGCCAGTTGTCAACCAGCCCCATGCGCAAGTTCTTCAGGGCCGCGTTCACGCCGCCGCAGCCGTAGTGGCCCACGACCATCAGGTGCTCGACCTTGAGCTGGTCTACCGCAAACTGGATGGTGGACAGGCAATTGAGGTCGGAATGCACCACCACATTGGCCACATTGCGGTGCACGAACACCTCGCCAGGCTCCAGCCCGGTGATCTGGTTGGCCGGCACCCGGCTGTCGGAGCAGCCGATCCACATGTACTTGGGGTTTTGCTGACTTTTCAGGTTGGTGAAGAAGCCGGGGCGATCATGCTCCATCTGCGCGGCCCAGGCGCGGTTGTGGGCAAAGAGATCTTGAATGAAGGGCATAAGGGGCTGTCGGTCAGGTTGCGTACGATCAGAACTTGTCCGGGCGGACAAGTTCGACGTCCTGGAGAAAAGCCACCATCGCATAGTTGTCGTAATAGCGGATCAGGAAGTCTTGCAGCACGGTTTCCGCCAGCGCACGCGTGCAGATGACCTCGATGCGGATGTTGGCGGCCTCCCCCCACGCCGAGTCGCGCACGCCACGGCGACCCTGGCCGCGGGCATCCAGAACGGTGTAACCGCGCACGCCCAGCCGCTTCAGGTCGCGCAGCAGGGTTTTTTCGATGGCGGCTTCGGTGATCACGGTGAGCACGGTTTGTTTTTCCGTCAGCAGGGTCATGGCGTCGCTCCGGCGATTTGGCTGGCCAGCCAGTGGTAAAGTGGAATGCCAGCCAGGATGTTGAGGGGAAAGGTCACGCCGAGCACGGCGGCCAGCGACAGGGCCGGGCTGGCTTCCGGCACGGCCAGGCGCATGGCTGCCGGCACCGCGATGTAGGAGGCACTCGCCGCCAGGGTGGCCAGCAGCGTCATCCCGCCGACCGACAGCCCCAGCAGCATGCCGCAGCCCAGCCCGAGCAGCGCCGACAAGAGCGGCATGAGCAGGCCAAAGGCGACCATGAACACGCCCCGCTGCCGCAGCTCACCCACCTGACGGCTGACGATCAGCCCCATCTCCAGCAGGAACAGGGCCAGCGCGCCCTTGAACAGATCGAAGAACAATCCCTTGATGGGCGCAAGCCCCTCCGGGCCGGCCGCCCAGCCGATGGCCATGCCGCCCAGCAGCAGGGTCACGCCCTTGCCCAGGAAGGTCTCGTGCGCCAGCCCGCGCCAGTCGGTTTGCTTGCCCACGCCGCGCGCCAGCACGATGCCGACCATGATGGCCGGCACTTCCATGACGGTGAGGAAGATCGCCATTTGCGGCTCGAACGCGATGCCCCGGGTCATCAACCAGTTGACGCCCACCGCGAAGGTGGCCACGCTCACCGAGCCGTAGTGGGCCGCCGTCGCCGCTGCGTCCGCCCGCCCCAGGCGTCCCACGCCGCGCAGAAAGGCGAAGGCGATCAGCGTCTGCGCCGCCCCAAGAAGGATCACCGCACCGAGTTGCGGCAGCAGCGGGCCAATGGCCTGTTGCGCCAGCCCTTCCCCGCCCTTGAGGCCAATGGTCAACAACAGGAACACCGACAGGGAGTCATAGAGGGCTGTCGGCAGCTTGAGCTCCGAACGGACCAGGCCCGCCGCCAGGCCGAACAGGAAAAACAGGACGATGACGTCAATCATGGTGCGGCGCCGCCGGCGAAGGCGGCGAATAAGGCGCTGGCAAAAATGGATGGATGCTTTTCAGGGTTCATGGACAGGCATTGGATCACACCGGTACATCAACCCAACACCTGCGCGCAGAGGCGCGGGTCTGAGCTCTTCAAAAAGACTCATGAAGTCTCTGCAAACAGCTCGCGGCCAATCAGCATGCGGCGGATTTCGCTGGTGCCGGCGCCAATTTCATAGAGTTTGGCATCGCGCCAGAGCCGGCCCAGCGGGTAGTCGTTGATGTAGCCGTTGCCGCCAAAAATCTGCACGCCCTCGCCGGCCATCCAGGTGGCTTTTTCGGCGCACCACAAGATGACCGACGCGCAGTCCTTGCGCACCTGGCGGACGTGGTCTGTTCCCAGCATGTCGAGGTTTTTGGCGACGGTGTAGGCGAACGAGCGTCCCGCCTGCAGCACGGTGTACATGTCGGCGACCTTGCCCTGGATCAGCTGAAATTCGCCGATGCTCTGGCCGAACTGCTTGCGGTCGTGGATGTAGGGCAGCACGCTGTCCATCACCGACTGC
>JAYWDL010000282.1:0-4538 GCA_043779865.1 Polaromonas sp. | reverse complement strand
ACTCTGCAAATCCCCGCCTTTTTCTCAACAGTCTTGATCATCCCACGCGGCGAGGAACATTCCTATTCCGGGAAGTTGTTTTTTGCCAGATCCTTACTCGATGGTTGCGCCAGATGCCTGCACAATGGCGCGCCACTTCAGGTAGTCGGTCTTGAGCAGCGTCGAAAACTGCTCGGGCGTCATGGCTTGCGGCTCGGCGCCCTGGGCATGAATCGCCGCCTTCATCTCCGGCGTCGCCAGCAGTTTGTTGACCTCGGCATTGACCGTCTTGACAATTTCCGGCGAAGTGCCGGCCGGCATGAAGATGCCATACCAGGTGCTGACGTCAAAGTCCTTGTAGCCCAGCTCGGCCACAGTCGGCACATCGGGCAGCGAGGTGCTGCGGCGGGCTGAAGTGACAGCCAGCGGACGCAGCTTGCCGGCCTTGATCTGGCCCATGGCAGAAGGCAAAGAGGACACCATCAGATCGACATTGCCCGCCAGCACATCCATCAAGGCCGGGTTGGAACCTTTGTAGGGCACATGCCGCATCTTGATATTGGCAGCAGATTTGAAGATTTCACCGGCCAGATGGATGGTCGTGCCATTGCCGGGCGAGCCGTAGGTGATCGAATCCGGCGCGGCGCGGGAGGCCGTGACGACATCGGCCAGGGTTTTAAAGCGCGAATTGCTGCTGGTCACGATGACGACTGGCGTGTAAGCCACATGCGCCACGGCCACCAGGTCTTTGGTCGGGTCGTAGCTCAGGTTTTTGTACAGCCAGGGCGCGACCACCATGTTGTCTTTTTGACCCATCACCATCTCGTAGCCTGTCGGTGCTGCGCGGGCGGCCTCGGCAATGCCGATGGTGCCGCCAGCGCCGCCCCGGTTATCGGGAATCACCGTCCACTTGCTCACCTCGGTGAGCTTGTTGGCGACCAGACGCGACAGGATGTCAGTGCCGCCGCCCGGCGGGAAAGGCACGATCATGCGGATCGGCTTGGCCGGATACGACTGGGGCTGAGGCTGGGCCTGCGCGGCGGTCAGCGCGCATGCCAGAAACAGGAAAGAAAAAAGCTTTCGAAACATGAGGGTCTCCTTATGGGGCTGCAGGCTTGACATGCGGGTGAAGTGCGCATTGCTGCAGGCAACGTGATAACCGTGCATTTTAAGGGACGCCCTGCCCGTGCCGCCTGTGAATATCCCTTGGTCTGACGAGGCAGGCTTCCTGTTCAGCGATGGCGGCCAAGCCGCAAAAACATCGCCGCATGGGGTGGCGCTACATCAACGGCCGCAGCGGTAAATTCACCAGCAGATTCTGCGGCTTGAGCCTGAGCACGCCCTGGGCATTCATCATCAGCCCCAGATAAACCGGCTTGCCCGCCACGTCAGCGCGCATTTCCTGCGGATCGGCAAAATCCAGCCGGAACAGGCTGACCAGGCGCTGCAGCCGCGCTGTATCCACTTCTCTGCCCTCGTAAAGATCATTGAGCAGCGCAGTCGCCTCCACATCCAGCCCCACATGCCAGCGCCAGGCAGCGTCATCGACTTTTTGCAGCGGCCGGATGCTGACGCTGACGCCGAGAAAATGGCGCACCCATTTTTGCAGCACGCTGGCCAGTGCCTTGAGCCCCGAGCGGGCGCGGGTCATGGTCAGCACCAGGCCGTGGCTCAGGTCGTTGGTGACTTCATGCGTGAGGTCGAGCAAAAAAGTGTGCCGGTCAGCCTGCCGCCAGTAGTCAGGCGTATTGTCATCGGTGAGCACCTGCAGGTTGAGGGTTCGCAGCGGCGCCTTGGCTTCGGCCAGAAAGCGCCCAAAGTCGCCCAGACCGCCGGTTTCGTTGAGCATGTCAATCACGTCCCGGTCACCGCTAAGCACCTGGCCGTCCTGCGTGCTGATGCGCTGGCTGCGAAACAGCATTTCGCCAGCGCGCACTTCGTAGGCATCGGTGGAATCATTCAGCAGGTTGTGGGTGATGGCCTGGGTCAGCAGATCGACGAAAAGCGGTGGAATATTAATGCTCCCCATCCCGCCCTGCGGAAACAGGCTCAGGTAATAAGCCTCCAGCGTTCCGGCAGCAAGCAGGCCATCGCGAAAGCGCAGAAAGAGCAGGTAGCTTTCGCGGGCATCCTCATCCTGCATGGTCTGCACATCAACAGGCGTGACCGGCCTGGAAGGCGACTTGAGCAGCGCGTCATGCAGGGCCAGCTCGGCCGGGCAAGACTCGGGCACCGGTGCCAGTTCGGGCCGGTTCAGGAAAAGCCGCAGATAGTCGTCGGTCGGCAGCAGCCAGCCGCGTTCGTTGCGCTGAAGAGGGGTAAAGCCGCTGGAGGGCCAGAAATTTTGCATGGGCGCAATCGTCTCACAGTGAATAAGGCCTGGCATTTGCACGGCTTGATTACTCCTTTTTTGATAGCTTACTTCGACCATCCTTATTGCGCAGAATCCTTATTTGACAGGAAACTATTGTGCTGGAATTACCCGCATAGCCCATGATGTGTCTTACATCCAGTTGCCGCGCGCCACCAAATGGCGCAATCTTTACCAGCGCTTAGCCTTCCATCCCGTCGGCTCGCACGTTGTGTTAAGCAGGGCCGTCTATCGAGCCAATGCCTTGGCCCCGTCGCGATAGACCGGATCATCGGCCCCGCGACATTTGCCATGACAGGAAAACACCATGCATCCTTCTTCTGCCCATTCAGCCCACCCTCATTCCCGGCTTGATCCCCGGCTCTGGAGCGTACTGGCCACCTTGCAACTACTGGTGCTGCTGGCTGCACTGCAAACAACAAGCTGGGCCCAGGAGGCTTATCAGCAAGGCGCGCCGCTGGACCCGCCTGGCCAGGTTGCCCGGTTCAACCTGGCCGAAGGAGCCGTGAGTTTTGCGCCAGCCGACGCTGCCGGGCGCACCGACAGCGATGTCTGGACGCCTGCGGTGCTGAACCGGCCCTTGATCCGCGGCGACCGGCTGTGGACCGGCCCGCGCGCACGCGCGGAACTGCATGCAGGTTCAACCGCCGTGCGCATGAGCGAAGAAACCAGCCTCGACTTTTTGGCGCTTGACGACAGCATCACCCAGTTGCGCCTGGCGCAAGGCACCGTCCAGTTGCGTGTGCGCGCCCTGTTTGAAGGCCAGCGGCTGGAGATCGACACGCCCAACCTGGCTTTCGTGATTACACAACCCGGCAACTACCGGCTGGACGTCAATATCGCCAGCAACACCACCCGGGTAGTGGCGCAATCGGGCAGCGGCATGATTTACGGCGACAGCGGCGTGTCGCTGACCCTGGTCAGCCAGCAGCAAGGCAATTTCAGCGGCACTCAGCTGACACCCGCCGCACCCGGCGCCGCCGTGCAGGACAGCTTTGATGCCTGGGCCGCCGAGCGCGACCGGCGCGAAGACCAGTCGGTCGCGGCACGTTACATCCCGCGCGAAACCATCGGCTACCAGCAGCTCGACAGCTATGGCGACTGGCAGCAGGACCCGGCCTATGGCGCCGTCTGGCTGCCGCGCGCCGTGCCGGGGAACTGGGCGCCTTACCGCGCCGGCCACTGGAGCTGGATAGCTCCCTGGGGCTGGACCTGGGTGGACGATGCACCTTGGGGGTTCGCGCCTTTTCACTACGGACGCTGGGCGCAGATTGGCCCACGCTGGGCCTGGGTACCGGGGCAACTGCCGCCGCGCCCGGTGTATGCGCCGGCGCTGGTCGCCTTTGTGGGCGGCGGCAATGGCAGTGGCGTGAACTGGAATATCGCCATCGGCCCGGGCCGCGCCCCGCAGCCCGCCCTGGGCTGGTTTCCGCTGGCGCCAGGCGAAGCCTTCCGGCCGGCCTACCAGGCCAGTCCGCGCTATGTCACCCGGGTGAACAACAACATCACGGTAAACAACACTGTGAATGTCGCCAACATTTACCGTTATCAGCACCAGCCTGCCGCGGTGACTGCGCTCAGCCGGGACGACTTTGCCCGAGGTCGGCAAATGCAGGGCCAACTGCACACCCTGAGCGCCGCCGATTTGAGCGGCGCTCAAGTGCTGGCCGACCGCAGGGCGATGCCGCAGCGTCTGGAGCGTCCTGATCTGCGCGAACGACTCCGGCTTGCGCCAGCAGCCCTGCCGCCCGCCGCAGTGGCAGCGCAAGCCGTGGTGCGCAGCCAGGGCGAGCGTGGCAATGACAGGCGGCCTTTCCCGGACCGTTCGGATGAGCGTCCCAATGAACCGCGCGCAGGGCGGTTCGAGACAAGCGAGCGCACACCCCGGGTCCAGATGCCCCTACCTGTTGCCCCGTTCGCGCCTGTGACCCCTGCTGCGGCTGGTGCCGTAACCGTTCAGCCGCCTGCCGTGCGCGCCACTCCGGTTCTGGCGCCAGAGCGCCATGCACCCGACGCCGAACAACGGGTCAGGCGCGAACAGCAGTTCTTGCAGCGCGAGCAGGAACGCCAGCAACAACAGCTCCAGCGCGACCAGCAGCGCCGGCAAGGCGAAGCGGCCCTGGTCCAGCAGCGGGCGGTGCATGAGCAGGCGCAAAGGCAGCAGGAACTGATGCGTCAACAGGCCCAG
>JAYWDL010000281.1:0-4538 GCA_043779865.1 Polaromonas sp. | reverse complement strand
CGCATTGCCGACCGATAAGGCAAACACCGCCGGTACGATGTCCCTGTCCCGCCACTATGACGGGGGTATTTGGATCGTCCCTTGTGGGTGAATTTGTGCACGACTCACCGGTCCTCGGCGCGAAACACGATAAACGTGTTCATCAGAAAATTGGCTGTGAAGGCGACCGCTACGCCGCCGACCTTGGCCACCGTGGGGACGATGGGTAATGCGTTCGCGAGCCACCAGGTCACGCCAGCGTTGATGCACAAACCCACCGAGGCAAACAACAAAAACAGGGCCGCTCGCCGCAGGGAGCGCCACTGTCGCCGGTAGACCCAGAGCGAAGACAGGGAGTAATTGACGACGGCCGCGACGAGAAAGCTGAACGCCGCAGGCAGCAACACGCCGGCAAAGCGCGGCGCGAGCCAGTGAAACAAACCGATGTCCACCAGCGCCGCCAGTCCGCCGACGATCAGGTAGCCGAAGGCCTGGCGGGCCAGTTTTGGCGCAGCGGGGGGGGTGGTGGTGGCGCCGGTCACAGGTTTGTCACGGGTTTGTCGCGAATTTGGTTCGGATTTGATTCGGATTTATGGCGCTGTTTTCAAGCCCTTGCCGGCACCGCTAACCGCCTCAAAAGCGGCTGGAATACCGGGTCGTTGTAGGCGTGAAAGGTGTCGATTTCCGGATGCGGCTTGCGCGTGCGTATGAGGGCGCGAACGCCGGCGCGTCCGGCAGCCGCCGCATCGCGGTCGATGCGGTCGCCGATCATCAACGCGCGCTGCGCCGCCACACCGGTGCGGTGCAGGATGGCCAACAAGCCCAGAGGGTCGGGTTTCAGCCGGCCAATGTCAGCATCGGTCGCGCAGACGATGGGCTGCGCCGCCAGGCCGAGCGCCGCCATTTTGTCGCTGGCCGGGTAGTCGGAAAACACCGCGACCTGCTTGCCCGATGCCCGCAGGCCGGTAAACAGCTCGCTCAGGTGCGGATAGCGGCAGCCGGCAAGCAGGGGCAGCGGACGCTTCTCCAGCCATTCGGTGACCAGGGCGCGCACCTGTTCGTGCGTTTTGCGGTGGTGGCTGGCGGTTTTCTCATACTGCAGCTGCATGAAGTCGGCGCCCGGCTGATCGCCCAGCGCCTCGCGCACCCGGCGGAAGGTGCGCAGGGTCTGCAGCGTATCAAGGCTGCGCGATTGCCATGCCGCCACCAGTAGCTGCCGCAGCATCGCGAGCCGCAATCGCCGCTGGTCGTACAGGGTTCCATCCACATCGAAGACCACCAGGTCGATGTCGTTCCAGTCGAGTCGTTGCCGGTTGGGGGAGGATCCGGAATAGCTCAACGGGCTGCCTCTACCGTCACGAAATGCGGCAGGGTGAAGTTTTGCAGGACAGGCAGATTGATAAAGCTCAACAGCACCAGCGCGGCCACTGTCGCCGCGCTGATGGCCATCAGGCGCTTCTCGCGGAAGAGTTTTTCGGGCTTCTGAGCCACTGAGCCGCTACGCATTGAAAGTGCCAGGTAATGAGCAAAAAGCAAAATGATGAGCGGGAAAGCCAGCACGTATTCGATGCGGTACTTGACGAGGAACACCCCAATCAGAAAGGTTGAGAACATGGCATAGACGAAGCAGGAAATGGTCAGGCTTTCTTCGGTGTACTGCTGAAAGGAGCGGCGGTAGCGGTGCAGCACGGCGACCCCTCCTGGACCCGCAGCAATCTCGCGATACTCTGAAAGCCGTTTTGCACCCATCAGGAATGCCCCGCCCATCCAGTACGCCAGCAGAAGCGACGACGGTGCGATAGTGGCTTGCTCAATCATCGCCCAGCCGAGCATCATTCGCAGCGGGTTGTTGACCGATTCAGAGAGCACATCCAGATAGGCCTTGTCCTTCGAACGTATCGGCTTGACGTTGTAAATTACTCCCGACACCCAGAAAAGTATGCTGACCACAAAAAAGACCGGGCCGACCGCATAAGCCAACAGAAGGCCCAGCAGGCTGCAAGCAGCATAGATGCTGTACACCGGGAGCGGTGACATTGACCTGTGCACCGCAGGGCGGTTGGATTTGTCGGGGTGAAAGGCGTCGAACTCGCGGTCCAGCCACTCATTGATGACGTAGTTGGACGAAGCGATGAGAATGGCGCTGGCGAAACCGATGGCAATGGACCACCAGGCGTTTTGGAGCGAGGGTTCGCGCAGCACATAAGCCAGCACCAGCCCCGGCAAAATAAAAACGTGCTTGGTCATATGGTCCAGGCGCGCCATTTTCAGGTAGTCGCGCCAAGTAGCGCGCGTGCTGGGTGACGGGATGGACGAGGAGGGCAGCGCGGTGCTCATAATGGTATTTCCTTGAATGGAGGACTGTCGGGGGGCGGGGCGGCTGAAAAGCTGGCAGCCGCAACTTCTGCGGCGGATGGTGATAAATGGCGGGCTCTGGACACGGCTAGCAGGGCCATCGCAAAAAACGGCACTAGCCAAATGACCCGCGCCTGAAAGCGGTCCAGTGACGACGCCAGGCTTGCGCAGACGACTGCGTTGGCGACAACGCCGGCAATGGCAATCCAAACAAAATCAGCAAGCTGACGTTCTGCCGGGTTCATCGGCAATGTGCCACCCGCGCGCGTCTGGCGCCACCCCCACAAGGCAATCATCCCGATGGAGGCAATCACTGACACGTAAGTGGCAATCGTCAGCCAAACATTGAATGGCGACGAATGTGCGGCGCGACTCGCCTGCAAGTCCGTGAACACGCTATCGGGGACCCGCCCAGCATAATATTTGGTGACATTGTTTTCGCCATAACCCCAAATGTCGACCTGGAACTTTGCGAGCTGACGCAGCACGTCGGCGCCTATTCCCCCGATCACGCCGACCGGGTCGTAGCGCAATACATCGACAAAGAAACCAATCTGCTCGCTGGACATGCGACGTTTGGTAGCGACGTCAGCAAGCGCAAAGCTGCCTTTGGCAGGATCGGTGGAGAAAAGAAAATCCTCCCATCCGGTCGGGTAGTTCTGCACATACGCGCAGGCGGCATATCCCACTGCGGGACAACGCTGCTTGAGGTATTGAGTTCCCGGCCCAAGGTCGATCAGGCGCGCCATCGGATGCGGCAGGCGCAGCGGAGGAGCGCCGACAGCGGCAGTCACCGCCTTGTTGAAGGCCCATTCAGCGGCCAGTGCCCCCACCATGCAGCCGGCGACAACCGTCAGACCAATCAATGACAGCCTGTGCCAGCGTGTGGCGATCAACCGTGCTGACAGCAACAGCACCAGCATGGACAAAGCCAGTGCAAGGTGGCTGGCATGAGCGCTCAGGCCGAAAAGCAGAAGCGCCGATAGTATCCAGCGGTCTCGTCGCTGAAGCTGCTGCCAATAGACCGCCAGCGCACCCACGCTCAGGATGACGAGCGGCGCAAATATGTCTGGCATTAAAAAACCGGTGTAGACCGCAAGCGGACTAAGGAAGCTCAAGGCGACAATCACGCCCAGGGCCTGACGTTCTGGCAGGCCCCAAAGACGCACCATCAGCAACTGAAGAACATAAGCGACGCTCAAGGCCTGGACTGCCACGGTCAGCCACAGACCGCCCGAGAGGTAGCCTGCGTATAACAGGGCACCGTAGTACACCGAACGGCCGGCGAGCACGACTTTGTCTTCAAGGGATGTCAAAGGCGCGAGCATGCGCGGCGCCGAGGCGGTGATTGATGTCGGACCCGACGACTGGGACGTGAGTTTGGATTGATCAGGTAGCCACGGTTTGATGCGATTTGGCCCGAGCACCCGCGTAACACCCATTTCTGCTCCACGCAGATAGGTTGGCGTGTCAGGGTAAAAAAAAGGTTGACCGTTCCAGATCGCTGCGGTGCACAGTATCAGTGCGGCTGCCAATAGCGCGAACCACGAATGGACCGACTGCTGAAAACGGCCGCCAGTCACAGCGCGTCATCCATGGTCAAGACTCGCCCCGAAGAAGGTATTCTTTCCGTTAACATGCGCCACCCCCAAAAAGCTTTTGTTTTATGAGCCGCACACCTGAACCCTGCGGATTTATTGATTCTTTCAGACACGGATCATGGTTGATGTAGGACTAGGCCCTGACAATGTTGGCTTCGATTTCCTGTCGTCACGATGCAGATGTTTGCAAGGCCTGGCTGGTCAGATCCATCAAATCTGTCGTCTGCTGCTGAACTGTCGGAGCCGGCCGGTAGCTGCTGGGAGTAGCGTTGATTAGCTTCTAATTTTGATTAAATAGGGCTTCAGCCCTTATCAAAAATGCGACAAATGCTACAAAAATAATAGCAAACGGATTTTCAAAAACCGCGTTGACTAGGGTTGCGCACTTCAATGCGCCGAAAAAATCAACCGCGAAAGTGCCACTGCTGGCTGGCGCCCAGCACGGCGTTGGGGTAGGGGGCCTTGCCCCGCGAGCCGTTGTAGCGGCCCAGGCCCATGAAGACGTCGCCGCGTTCGCGGTCGAGGTAGTGGCGAAGAATGACGCAGCCAAAGCGCAGGTTGGTCTGCATGTGAAACAGCTTGCCGGCGTCGCCGTCGCCGATC
>JAYWDL010000280.1:0-12423 GCA_043779865.1 Polaromonas sp. | reverse complement strand
TCGTTAGTCGGAACCACTCACCACACCTACTTGGCAGCTTCAATACACACACCACAGCCGCCCGTTCTTCGATGCAAGCTCAACCGAGCACAACTCCGACTGCCGTTTCTGGGGGATTGCACAGATGCACTTCGCGCTTGGACGAGACCCTGCTGATTCAATACCCATAGTCCGCCACCGCCTGAATGGCGGTTCAGTCCAACGGGATCTTTAGCCTACCGGCTGCGGAACGGGCGTCGCGGGGTTGATCAGCGTCTGCGCGCCGCAGCCGCCAGGCTAAAGACTTTCTGCACTATGCAAAGCTCTCCATAACAGTCTGAAGCGGGCATTCGGCGACACATCTATGACGGTCGGCCATTGGACAGCTGCCATTCCATGACCCCCTTGATTTAAAATAAAATCGGCTTCCAACCCTTATTAATATTGCGTAGGAAGCTATCAAATAAATAGCGAAAGGAATTCGGCACTACCTTGTTGCAGCCTCGCTTGGTGCCTTCCTCACGCATAGTCGCTCACCGGCACGCAACTGCACGACAAATTCCGGTCGCCATAAACATTGTCCACCCGGCCCACCGGCGGCCAGTATTTCATTTGCTTGAGCGTGGCCAGCGGAAAGCCGCCGGTTTCGCGCGAGTAGGGGCGAGCCCATTCAGCACCCATCAGACTGGCGGCGGTGTGCGGCGCATGCTTGAGCGGATTGTTGTCTTGCGGCCAGTGGCCATTTTCGACCTGGCGAATCTCGTCGCGAATGGCGATCATGGCATTGATGAAGCGATCCAGCTCGGCCAGGGTTTCGCTTTCGGTAGGCTCCACCATCAGTGTTCCGGGCACCGGAAAACTCAGCGTAGGCGCATGAAAGCCGTAATCCATCAGCCGCTTGGCGACGTCTTCGGCGCTCACGCCGCTGGTTTCCTTCAGCGGACGCAGGTCCAGGATGCATTCGTGCGCAACATGGCCGTTTGCACTGGCGTACAGCGTCGGGTAATGGTCTTTAAGCCGCGCGCTGATGTAGTTCGCGCTGAGGATAGCCACTTCGGTTGCCTGCTTCAGGCCTTTCGGGCCCATCATGCGGCAGTACATCCAGCTGATCGGCAGCACAGCCGCATTGCCGAGTGGCGCAGCCGAGATAGCTCCCACGCCGTTGACATGGATGCCTGCGGTGACGTGGCCGGGCAGGTAAGGCACCAGATCGGCCACCACGCACACCGGGCCGACGCCGGGGCCACCGCCGCCATGCGGGATGCAAAAGGTCTTGTGCAAATTGAGATGGCTCACATCGCCGCCAAACTCGCCGGGTGCGGCCACGCCGACCAGCGCGTTCATGTTGGCGCCGTCCACATACACCCGTCCGCCATGCGAATGGACCAGCTGGCAGAGTTGCTTCACCTGCGTTTCAAACACGCCGTGCGTGCTCGGGTAGGTGATCATCACGCAGGCGAGCTTGTCGCTGTGCTGTTCGCACTTGGCCTTCAGGTCGGCCATATCGACATTGCCCTGCGCATCGCAGGCAGTGACGACGACGCTCATGCCGGCCATTTGCGCGCTGGCCGGGTTGGTGCCGTGGGCCGACGAAGGAATCAGGCAGATGTTTCGGTGGCCCTGGCCATGGGCTTCAAGAAAAGCCTTGATGACCAGCAGCCCGGCGTATTCGCCCTGCGAACCGGCATTGGGCTGCAGGCTGATGCCGGCATAGCCCGTAGCCTGGCACAGCCAGTCGCGCAGCTGCTTGTCGAGTTCGGCATAGCCCTGCAACTGGCCCGGCGGCGCAAAGGGGTGGATGTTGGCAAACTCGGGCCAGGTGATGGGAATCATCTCGCTGGTCGCGTTGAGCTTCATGGTGCAGCTGCCCAGCGGAATCATGCTGCGGTCCAGCGCCAAGTCCTTGTCGCTGAGTTTGCGGATGTAGCGCAGCATGCCGGTTTCGGAATGGTGCGTGTTGAACACCGGATGCGTCATAAATTTGCTGGTTCGGCGCAAGTCGGCCGGGATCAGGGACTCGATGCCGTGCTCGAATGCGCTGACCACCGGGACGGGCTGGCCGGGCTTCGCAAAAAACGACCAGAGCAGTTCAATGTCTGTGCGGCTAGTGGTTTCGTCCAGCGACACGCCCAGATGATTATTCAAGCGAAATCGAAGGTTGGCGCCCGAATGGCGTGCGCGTTCAGCTATCAAATGAGTAGCATCGCCGGTCTTGATGGTAACTGAATCAAAAGCGCCCTTGTTCTTGATTTCGTAACCCAGCGCCTGCAGGCCGCGCACAAAAATCGCCGTGTAGGCAGCAACGCGTTCGGCAATGCGCTTCAAGCCTTGCGGCCCGTGGTACACCGCATACATGCTGGCAATCACCGCGGGCAGCACCTGCGCGGTGCAGATGTTGGAGGTGGCTTTTTCGCGGCGAATATGCTGCTCGCGCGTTTGCAGTGCCAGCCGGTAGGCGGGGTGGCCGTGGGTATCGATACTCACGCCGACCAGGCGGCCCGGCAGCGAGCGTTTGAACTCGTCGCGGCAGGCCAGATAGGCCGCATGCGGGCCGCCGTTGCCCATCGGCATGCCAAAGCGCTGCGTGCTGCCCAGAACGATGTCGGCATCCCATTCACCGGGCGGCGCGAGCAGCGTCAGCGCCAGCAGGTCGGCGGCGACGCACAGCGCGGCACCGTCAGCATGCGCCTGGCCGGCCAGCGGCCGCAGGTCATGAATGCTGCCGGTGGTGGCCGGGTACTGCGCCAGCACGCCGAAGTAGCCGCCCTCGGCCATGAGATGCGGCACGGTGGCAGACGCGGTGCTGACCTTGACTTCAATGCCCAGCGGCCTGGCGCGCGTCTGGATCACTTCAATCGTCTGCGGATGGCAGTCGCCCGCCACGATGAACACATTGCTTTTGCTTTTTACGATGCGTTTGGCCAGCGTCATCGCCTCGGCGGCAGCGGTGGCTTCGTCAAGCATCGACGCATTGGCAATGGCCATGCCGGTCAGGTCGCAGACCATCGTCTGGAAGTTAATCAGCGCTTCCATGCGGCCCTGCGAAATCTCGGCCTGGTAGGGCGTGTAGGCGGTATACCAGGCGGGGTTTTCCAGCACGTTGCGCAAAATGACGCCGGGTGTGTAGGTGCCGTAATAACCCTGGCCGATAAAGCTCTTGAACACCTGGTTTTTGGCCGCCATGGCTTTGAGCTGCCTGAGCGCTGCGGCTTCGGTGACCGGCGGCGGAATCGCCATGGGACTGGTGCGGGCAATCGAGCGAGGAACAATTCCGTCGATCAATGCCCGGCGCGAGGCCGAGCCCACCACGCTGAGCATGTGGACCTCATCGGCCTCGTCAATGCCGATGTGGCGGGCAATGAATTCAGCAGGGTTTTCAAGCTCGCCCAGCGGCTTGGCGGATGGCATCAACATAAAAGTCCTAGAAATGGGGGTAAACAGTGGCCGCCCAAAGTGCGCAGCGCCGGGCCGCCCCAGGCAAGCACAGCCCCCTTGGGGGGCAGCGCAGTACACGGAGTGACAAGCATGGGGGCATATTTTTCAGGCTGCAGTGGAAAAAGCCGAGTAGCTCGTCTCATCCATCAGCGCATCAAGTTGCGACGGATCGGACAGCTTGACCCTGAAAAACCAGCCGGCACCCAGCGGGTCGGAATTGGCGAGTGACGGGTCATCGCGCAGAGCTTCATTCACTTCGGTGACTTCGCCGCTGACCGGCATGTACACATCGGCAGCGGCCTTGACCGATTCCACCACGCCCGCCGTGTCCTTTTGGGCTAAAACGGTGCCAACGGCGGGCAGTTCGACAAACACAACATCGCCCAAAGCGTCCTGCGCATGAACGGTGATGCCAACGGTGGCGACAAGGTCAGTCGTGCCTTCAATCTTGAGCCATTCGTGGTCTTCGGTGTATTTGACGGTCATTCGGGTTCTCCAGGAGTTGAGGAAATAAAAGGGAAAGTAAATCAGCCACGGTAGTAATGCGTGGGAACAAATGGCGTGGCCGTCACTTGCATCGGCACCGGTTTGCCGCGCACCATCGCATTCACGCGGGTGCCGATGGCGGCAAATTCCGGCTTCACATAAGCCAGGACGACCGGCTGGTTGATGCTGGGGCCAAGGAGCCCGCTGGTGACTACGCCGATGGGTGTGCCGTCCGTGCCTTGCAACTCGGTAGAGTCGCGCACCGGAATGCGTTCGAGGGCCATCAGGCCGACGCGTTTTCTTGGCAGGCTGGTGGGGTCTGCCAGCTGGGCCAGGATTTTGTCGGCACCCGGAAAACCGCCGGCCCGCGCGCCCCCGGTGCGCCGGACTTTTTGAATCGCCCAGTTCAGGCTGGCTTCAACGGGCGTGGTGGTGGTGTCGATGTCGTGGCCGTAGAGGCACAGGCCGGCTTCCAGCCGCAGCGAGTTGCGCGCGCCCAGGCCAACGGGTTTGACTTCGGGCTGGGCCAGCAGGGCACGGGCGAGCGCATCGGCCTGCGAGGCGGGCACTGAAATCTCGAAACCGTCTTCGCCGGTGTAGCCGCTACGGGTCAGAAAACAGTCGCAGCCCGCCACCGTGAACCGGCCGCCGGTCATGAACACCAGTTGCGCAACGCCGGGCGCCAGACGCTGCAAGGCGGTCACGGCCTGCGGCCCCTGCAACGCGAGCAGCGCCATTTCGGGCATGGGAATGACCTCGCAGCGAGCGCCGATTTTTTGCTGGATATGGGCCATGTCGCCCACCTTGCAGGCACCGTTGACAATGACAAAGATATCGCCGCCGTTAGCAAAATTGGCATGGTCGCGGTTGAAAAACATCAAGTCGTCGATGATGCCGCCCGCGTCATTGAGCAGCAGGCCGTAGCGCTGCTTGCCCGGGGCCAGGTCAATCACGTCGACCGGCATCAGGGTTTCAAACGCGGCGGCAGCATCCGGCCCCACCAGGCGCAACTGGCCCATGTGCGACACATCAAACAGGCCGGCGGCGCTGCGGGTGTGCAGGTGTTCGGCCATCAGGCCGGCCGGGTATTGCACCGGCATGGCGTAGCCGGCAAACGGCACCATGCGCGCGCCGAGTTCGACATGCAGGTCATGCAGCGGCGTTTTGAGCAGGTGTGTTGGGTTGACAAAAGAGTCGTTGGACATGGCGTTCTCCTGGGGGGCAAACATGACTCCATGGCCAAAAACCATGGTCTGCCCCTGCTGTCCACTTTACCTGAGAGATTCGCCTGTCGATGCAGGTTTGCTCCTTCGGTGGGCCGCTTTCAAAACGGCCGCTCTCCAGTAGGGAACGCCCTCTAGCGCAAGGCGCTGGAGGGCGGCTGCCAGTCCTTTTGCCTGAGCGTTCAGTCCACCATTAAGGGTGGCACATGCGCCTTCGGCGGTTTTCTCCAAGGAAAACTCTCTCCTGACGAAAGCAAGTGTAATGCAAGCCAGCCTTGCAACGCCGCCTTGAAAACAATAGCACGGCCATGGGGCCAGGCTGTAGATATCTACTTCGCTTAAACCAGATCCCGCAAGCCGAGCGACAGCTGCGGTACATAAGTGAGCCTCATCAGGCAAGCCAGAATCACCAGTAGGAAGGGAACAAGGTGAGTGACAATCCGGTCCAGCGAGATTCTTGCAACAGTACAGGCCGCAAAAAGGTTAACGCCGAAAGTTGGCGTGATCATGCCCAATTGTGTCTGGCACGCCGGCCCGGGTGATCAGGAAGGCGAACAACCCCGCGTTTGCAATGATGAACATGATCGCCGCTCTTGACAGTACCGATTTGCGAAAGATGTTGTAGAGGTCGGGCAGCTTGCTCTTCCGGTAAACCACAATGCCGACGACGAGCGCATAAAACACTGCCACCGTGGCGGCTTCAGTCTGCGTGAAAATGCCGCCGTAAATACCACTGTAAATGCCGCCGGTTTCCGTCAGGTTACCGGCCAGAATGAAGTAGGGGATGGCGGCCAGCGGAAACTTGTTGATCGCAGAGAACATCTCCTTGACTGAAATCAGCATGTTGGCGTTGGACGCCTGAATGCCGAATAGGGACGCCAGGCCTATCAAGACGGCTACTGGCACGGTGAGCGCAAAGCACAGTACCGTGGTTGAAATTATGACTGCGGTGATTGCGCGGTCTCTTGTCAGCAGTGCTGAGCTTGTCAAACGCAGCCTTGTTCATCACGAAAATACACGGCGAATAGACAGGGTGCTCATGAACAGGTGTTTTTGCACCTGGTCAAATTTCGAGGCCATGGTCACTAAGCATGGATTTTCCCGGCCGTCCACCATGCCTTGCTGCAACGCGGTAAACACTTCAGAAAAGGCTGTGGGCGTTGTGATTAAGCCCAGCCGGATGACTAAGAAAGCAAAATGTTACATAATTAAGGTGGGAGAGGCATCTGCATGATTGTCCAGTGCATCGGGTAACGTCTTCCTACAACCGACAGCTTTCTTTCTTACATAAGCGCTTGATGAAAATCATAGCAATTTGGGTCGATATATAAGATTCTTGCTGGACGCTACTGTAGAGTAGTGACGCAGTGATCAGGCACAGAAAATCACAACCGCAGGGAAATGCAAACATGCAGTCTCACACGATGCCCTCGGGCGTGAAACCGGAGCGTTATTTAAAGCTGATTGAGAGCGCTACTGCTGTAAAGCAACACATTGAAGTCCTCCACCGGTTACAAGATGGCGTTCAGCAATATCTGCCTCATGACATTCTGCTGGCGGGTTGGGGTAACCTTCAAAAGGCAGCTATCCAGCATGGCACCCTGTCCAGATTGCCAGGAGTGCGATCTTATGCGGTAAGCACAGATTGCCTTTACGTTACGGTCAGCGCCCATGAAATTACTGTAGACACGGCATGCTCGGAAATCAAGGTTTTTATGCCTTGCATCGATACCGCGTTACGCCAGAGCACACATCCGCCGCAACAACAAAGGGAAGCTTTGAAGTCATTGCGAAATCTACAGAAAAATGCATTCGGCTTGAGTAAAAACGAAACCCAAATCATGGACTGGGTGGCCACGGTAAAACCAGCTCCGAAATCAGCAGTATTTTGAGCATCAGTGGATTTATTGTAAGAAAATCACATGCACTGCCACTTTCAGAAATTTAATCATGGCGGGTAAATTCCTCGCCGCTTGCGGCGATTCCCGGGGATCGTCAGCTTGCCTTCGTCTAATACCTCGCCCCTTGGGGCGGGGTTCTTTATTCTATTCAATTGTGCCCAGGCAGCATTTATAATAACCAAGGTGACATTCAATGGCTGAAATTAACGATGTCAAGTCCGCGACCGTCTGGCTTAATCGCCGGGAATCTCGTACTATGAGACTGGGAAACAATTATCTTCTTGGGATGATTGAAGGAACACTTGACCCTTTGGTCTTGGTGTTATCACTATGGGCGCTAGCATTCCACTTTGAAGGTTCAGTGAGCCCGGCCTATCTTGTTCTTTCAATCATCATATTTTCCCTGACTTTTCCGGGCGCTACGCGGCTCCAGTTATCAATATGGAAAATGATTTTCAATATCACTTTTCATTGGTTCTGGATTGCTGCTTTATTACTATTCACAGGTTTTTTAACAGAATACATCTATAAGTTCTCAAAAACTGTTATTGGTAACTGGTTATGGTTTGCCCCGCTTGCCCAAGTTGGCGTACACCTTGCTCTTCGCGCGGCAGCGCCTCAATTATTGAAGTTGCAAGGACCACCCCGTAGCGCGGTCATTGTTGGAATGAATGAACAGGGCGTTGCCTTAGCCAGAAATATCGGAGTTTCGGTCTACTCGGACATTGCTTTGTTGGGATTTTTTGAAGACCGGAGCGCGGAGCGCAGAGGCAGGCCAGACAAATACAAGTTACTTGGGAAAATAGACGATTTGGCCGATTATGTCAAGAAACATCGGGTCCAGTTTATCTACCTGTCCTTGCCAATGACTTCTCGGCCACGCATCCTGGAAATTCTTGATAATCTTAAGGATACAACCGCCTCGATATATTTTGTTCCGGATATGTTTATCACCGACCTGATTCAGGGACATACTGAATCAGTCTGTGGAGTTAGCGTAATATCGGTTTGCGATACTCCGTTTCGAGGTTTCAATAGAGCTTTGAAGCGGGCTAGTGATATTGTATTGTCTATTTTTATTATGCTTCTCATTTCCCCCATCATGCTGCTGATAGCGCTGATGGTGAAGTTAAGCTCTCCCGGTCCTGTAATATTCAAGCAGCGGCGCTATGGCCTGGATGGTGAGCAGATTCTGGTCTACAAATTTCGTTCCATGGCTGTCACTGAAGACGGTGACACGATTCAACAAGCCCGAAAAAATGACCTGCGGGTCACCAGGTTGGGTGCCTTTCTGCGCAAAACTTCGCTTGATGAGTTGCCCCAATTCATCAATGTATTGCAAGGCCGTATGAGCATTGTTGGCCCGCGGCCGCACGCCGTAGCGCACAACGAGATGTACCGCACGCTTATAAAAGGCTATATGGTTCGACACAAGGTCATGCCTGGCATTACCGGCTGGGCGCAGGTGAATGGCCTGCGCGGGGAAACCGATACGCTGGACAAGATGCAGGCGCGAATCGATTTCGATCTTGACTATTTACGCAATTGGTCTCTGCCGCTGGATATATTCATTATCTTTAAAACAATACGCCTTGTCTTTAAAGACAGTACGGCTTATTAAGGGAGACGCTGTGCCCGCGTCTCATCGCTTGAAGCGGCGCTTCCAACGCAGGCGAAGTGGCTTTACATCCCGCTGTAGTTGGGTCCGCCGCCGCCCTCAGGTGTGACCCAGACTATGTTTTGTGTCGGGTCCTTGATGTCACAGGTTTTGCAATGCACGCAGTTTTGCGCATTGATCTGCAAGCGGTCGGTGTTGTCAGCATTTTTCACAAATTCATAGACGCCAGCGGGGCAGTAGCGGCTCTCGGGGCCAGCGTAGGTTGCCAGGTTGATGTTGACCGGCACGCTGGCGTCCTTGAGCGTCAGATGCGCCGGCTGGTTTTCTTCATGGTTTGTGTTGGACACAAACACCGAGCTCAATAGGTCAAACGTAATCCTGTTGTCGGGCTTGGGATAGACGATGGGCGTGCATTGTGCAGCCGGCTTGAGCATGGCGTAGTCGGGCGTGTTGCGGTGAATGGTCCAGGGCGGACTTTTAACGCCAATCCTGGGCAGCAGCCACTGCTCAATGCCCGTCATGAATGAACCCATGTAGAGCCCCTTCTTGAACCAGGCCTTGAAGTTGCGCGCCTGGTGCAACTCTTGCGCCAGCCAGCTGCTGGCATAAGCCTCGGGGTAGGCGCTCAGCTCATCATGCTGGCGGCCTGATGTCACGGCCGCATACGCCGCGTCTGCCGCAAGCATGCCAGTCTTGATGGCCGCATGGCTGCCCTTGATGCGGCTGGCGTTAAGGTAGCCGGCTTCGCAGCCCACCAGTGCACCGCCTGGAAACACCGTTTTGGGCAGGCTCAACGCGCCGCCTGCCGTAATGGCGCGCGCGCCGTAGCTGATGCGCTTGCCGCCCTCCAGATAGGTCTTGATGCTGGGGTGCGTTTTCCAGCGCTGCATTTCTTCAAACGGGCTGAGGTAAGGGTTGCTGTAGTCCAGCCCGGTGACCAGGCCCAGCGTGACCTTGTTGTCTTCCAGGTGATACATGAAGCCGCCGCCATAGGTCTGGTTGTCCATTGGCCAGCCAGCGGTGTGGATGACCAGGCCGGGCTTGTGTTTGGCCGGGTCAATTTCCCAGAGCTCCTTGACGCCCAATGCGTAAGCCTGCGGGTCCCTGCCTTCGTCGAGCTTGAAACGGTTGATCAGCTGGCGGCCCAGATGACCCCGCGAGCCTTCGGCAAACACGGTGTATTTGCCGTGCAGCTCCATGCCCAGCTGAAAGTGATCGCTCGGCTCGCCGTCCTTGCCAATTCCCAGGTTACCGGTAGCCACGCCCTTGACGGAACCGTTGTCGTTGTAAAGCACTTCAGCCGCTGCAAAGCCCGGGAAAATTTCGACGCCCAGGTTCTCCGCCTGTTGCGCCAGCCAGCGCGTCACATTGCCCAGGCTGACGACATAGTTGCCTTCGTTGTGAAAGCAGTCGGGTACAAAAAAAGCAGGCGTTCTGGTGGCGCCCTTCTCGCTCAAAAACAGCACCTCATCCGTTGTGACAGGCTGGTTGAGCGGCGCGCCCAGCGCCTTCCAGTCAGGAATCAGTTCGGTCAGCGCTTTGGGGTCCATCACCGCGCCCGAGAGAATGTGCGCTCCGGGCTCCGAGCCTTTTTCCAGCACAACCACCGAAACATCCGTGCCTTTTTCAGCCGCCAGCTGCTTCAGGCGAATTGCCGTTGCAAGTCCGCCAGGGCCTGCGCCTACCACGACCACGTCGTATTCCATCGCTTCACGGGGGCCGAACTGGGCCAGAATTTCTTGGGGTTTCATGGAGGGACTCGCTGATAATGAATTTCAGGAAAGGTCGGCTGTCTCGCGGCTGATTTTATGTCGTGAATGCAGGTTGCCAAACAGTCGTTCGCTTTTGGCTACCTTAAATTGAGGGAGTTTTTGATGGCTTTCAGCATGGATCTTTCAGGACGTGTCGCGCTGGTGACGGGCGCGTCAGGCGGGCTGGGTGCGCAGTTTGCAAAAACCCTGAGCCGCGCTGGCGCTGCGGTCGTGCTGGCCAGCCGCAGGCTCGACAAGCTGAAGGAATTGCGGGCGCAAATCGAGGCCGAAGGCGGTGACGCGCATGTCGTCATGCTGGACGTGACGGATCACGCCAGCATCAAGGCAGGCGTTGCCCATGCAGAGACCGAAGTCGGCCCGATCAATATTCTGGTCAACAACTCCGGGGTCAGCACCACACAGCGCCTGCAGGAGGTGGCTGAGGAAGATTACGATTTCATTTTCAACACCAATGTGAAGGGCGCTTTTTTTGTGGCGCAGGAAGTCGGCAAGCGCATGCTGGCACATTCCCGGGGAGCGGAGCCGGGAACCTATGCCGGCGGACGCATAATCAACATTGCTTCGATGGCCGGGCTGCGCGTGCTGCCGCAAATTGGCGTGTACTGCATGAGCAAGGCCGCAGTGATTCAGATGACCAGGGCGATGGCGCTGGAGTGGGGCAGGTTCGGCATCAACGTCAATGCGATCTGTCCGGGTTATATAGACACTGAAATCAACCACCACCACTGGGAAACCGAGCAGGGCAAGAAGCTGGTGCAGATGCTGCCGCGCAAGCGTGTGGGCAAGCCCCAGGACCTGGACGCGCTGCTGGTCATGCTGGCCAGCGGGGAAAGTCATTTCGTCAACGGCGCCATCATCGCGGCCGATGACGGATTTGGAGCCTGACGCGACTCTGCATTGTTTACGCTGGGGGTTCCTGCTTCCCTACGGGCTCATCGTTGATGCCTGAAATCATCAAGTAACCATGAAAATCGACATTCCGGAAAAGAAAAAACTTGTCCACGAGATGCAAATCGTCATTCGCTGGGGCGACATGGATGCGATGGGCCATCTTAACAACGGCACTTACTTTCGCTATATGGAAACAATCCGCATTGACTGGATGTACGCGATTGGCTGCCAGCCCGACCCGAAGAGCGAAGGTCCGATCATCGTCAATGCCTTCTGCAATTTTTACAGGCAACTCGAATACCCGGGCGATGTGCTCATCAAGATGTATGTGAGCGACCCGGGCCGCACCACGTTTGAAACCTGGGTCACGATGGAGCGTGTAAACGAGCCCGGCGTGATTTGCGCAGCCGGTGGCGCCACCACGATCTGGGTCGACTTTCCGGCCCAAAAAGCCAAAACGATGCCCGACTGGATGCGCCAGGTGATCGAAGGCTAAATTCAAGGAAAAAGTGCCTGTAGCGCAATATGAACGGGCGCAAGCAGCTATTAAAAAGATAGTGTTGTCCTTGCCTGCTTGATGCTGGAAATTTACATCCAGGCGTACTGGAATCAGCGTACTGGCTGGACTGTAGACAATGGCGTGTTCCAAGGGCGATGACCCATCCGGCTTGCGGCACTGTCCTAGCGCGTGAAGCACGCAATGGTTGCCCTTGTGGATTCCGGAAAGTCGTATCCTGCAAGCCTGTCCGTTAACAAGGCACGCTCATCCCATGTTTTTCCTCGGAATCGGAACCGCCACGCCCACTGCCCGCTACACGAAAGCCGAATGTCTGGAGGCCTTTCAGAACTCCGAGTGGTTTGGCCGACTTGATGCGCGCTCGCACTTTGTCGCGCGAACCGTGCTGCAGCGTGACAACGGCATTGAAGCGCGCCGGCTCGCGCTCGATTCGCTGGCCGAGGTGTTCTGCATCGACCCGGATACCCTTTCCAGGCGCTTTCTCGAGCATGCGCCCGCGCTCGCGGCCGAGGCTGGCAGGCGCGCCCTGGCCGATGCCGGTCTGGCCGCGCACGAGATTGGCGCCGTGGTGGTCAGTACCTGTACCGGTTATCTGTGTCCG
>JAYWDL010000279.1:0-4545 GCA_043779865.1 Polaromonas sp. | reverse complement strand
TTGTGGGCAACGTCATGGCGCGCAGGCGCCACCGGGCTAAGATGAGAACTACGCCGGCATGCTTTCATTTTCATAGCGCATCCCGCAGGCGTAGTGTGCGCCAGCGGGCTTTTTCCCATAAATTATTGACTGAAGGTGCGCGGTCGAGCAGCAACTGCTGCATCAGCGGCTCCAGCAGGGTAGCGTCGGGATCGGCCAACAGCAGGTAGCGCGACTCCGCGCCCCCTTCTGCATCATTGAGCTGCCCCACCCAGTCCAGTTCCACCAGCGCTTCAAGCACCGGCTCCAGCTGCAGCACATCGACCTCCAGCAATTCACCCAGTTGCGAGGCGCTCACGCCTATGCGCGCGGTGCTGCGGGCCTTGTCCAGCTGCTGCAGCATTTCAATGGCCAGCTGAAAATTCCAGCCATGGGCGCTGCCGCGACGCGACACGCCAGCCAGCAAACTGGGCAGGTAGGCGGCAATGACCGCTCCCATCAGCACGATGACCCAGGACACGTAAATCCATACCAGCAAAATCGGCAAGGCGGCGAAGGCGCCATAAACCAGCGAGTACGTTGGCACTGCACTCAGGTAAATTCCGATGACTTTTTTGGCGACCTCCAGGCCTGCGGCCACGAACAGGCCGCCGGTAAAAGCATGCGCCCATTTGACATAGGTGTTGGGTACATAGCGGTACAGCGCAGCCATGCCACCGGCCACCAGAAAAAACTGCGCCACGTCAAGCAAAAAACGCAAACTGACGGGCATGGCGCCTACCAGCCCGCTGGAGGCCGACACCACATACGACGTCACCGCCAGACTGGCCGCCAGCACCAGCGGCCCCAGCGTGATGGCCGCCCAGTAAATCAGCACCCGCTGCGCCAGCGGCCGGGGTTTCCTGACACGCCAGATGCTGTTGAGGGTGCGGTCAATCGTCAAAATCAGCGCGATGGCCGTCACCAGCAGCACCGCCAGGCCCGCGCCGCCCAGCATGCTGGCCTGGCCGCTAAACTGGGTCAGGTAGCCCAGCACCTGCCGCGCAATATTGTCGGGAATCAGGATCTTGACCAGCCAGGCCTGCAGCGCATCCTGCAGCTTGGAAAACATCGGAAAAGCAGTAAATACGGCCAGCGCCACGGTAAAAAAAGGCACCAGTGCAATCAAGGTAGTAAAGGTCAGGCTGCTGGCAGTCAGGCCCATGCGGTCTTCACGGAAACGGGCGCGCAGGGTAATGGCGGTATCGCGCCACGGAAAATGAGACAGATCGACGAGCAAAGCCTCCAGAGAGGGCGGAATTTTCATCCCCGGTATCATGCCATCGACATGAACAAAGCAAACCAAATTGAAATGACTCGCTGGCTCGCCCTGGGCAGTCTGGGTGGGCTGATTGTGCTGGGCCTGGCCTGGGAAATGTGGCTGGCGCCGATACGGCCGGGCGGCTCGCTGCTGGCTTTGAAAGTGCTGCCGCTGTGCATCCCGCTGGCCGGTATTTTAAAAAACCGCATGTACACCTACCGCTGGGTCAGCCTGATGGTGTGGCTGTATTTCACCGAAGGCGTGGTGCGGGCCTGGAGCGACCGCGCGCCGGGCAATTACCTTGGCATGCTGGAAGTTCTGCTGTGCCTGCTGCTTTTCATGGCCTGCGCGCTGCATGTGCGCGTGCGGCTTAAAAATACCCCACTGACTGCGGCTGCAGAAGGAACTACCTCATGAATTTAACAAGCGACAAGCTTCTTGAAACCCTGCGGCAAACCGCAGGACCATCGAATGTCCTTTGCGACGGCGACCTGAGCGCCTATACGCAGGACTGGCGCAAACGTGCCCACGGCAAGGCGCTGGCCGTTGTTCGTCCCGGCAGCGCGCAAGAAGTGGCCGCCATCGTCAAGGCCTGCAGCGCCGCTGGCGTAAGCCTGGTGCCGCAGGGCGGCAACACCGGCCTGGCGGTCGGCTCGGTGCCCGATGAGTCGGGCACCCAGGTGGTGCTCAGCCTGCAGCGCATGAATGCGGTGCGCGCGATTGATCCGGCCAATCTCACCATCACCGTCGAGGCCGGCTGCATTTTGCAAAGCCTGCAGGAAACGGCCGAAAAAGCCGGCTTTCTGTTTCCGCTGAGCCTGGCCGCCGAAGGCAGCTGCACCATTGGCGGCAACCTGGCGACCAACGCCGGCGGGACGCAGGTGGTGCGCTACGGCAATGCGCGCGATTTATGCCTGGGGCTGGAAGTGGTCACCGCCCAGGGCGATATCTGGCACGGGCTTTCCGGCCTGCGTAAGGACAACACCGGCTACGACCTGCGCGACCTGTTTGTGGGCAGTGAAGGCACGCTCGGAGTCATTACCGCTGCGACACTCAAGCTTTACCCACAGCCGGCAGCGCGTCTTACAGCGTGGGCGGCCGTGCCGTCGATGAAAGAGGCGGTGACACTGCTCGGGCTGGCGCACCAGCATCTGGGCGCGGGCCTGACCGGCTTTGAGGTGATGGGGCAGTTTGCCCTGAGTCTGGTGGACAGGCACTTTCCCCAGCTGCGTGTGCCACTGTTCAAGGACGCGCCCTGGTGCGTGCTGCTTGAAAACTCGGACCACGAATCCGAAGCCCATGCGCGCGTGCAATTCGAGCGTCTGCTTGAAACCGCGTTCGAGCAGGGGTGCGTGAGCGATGCCGTGGTTGCTGAAAACCTCACCCAGGCCAAAAGTCTCTGGCACATCCGCGAAAGCATTCCGCTGGCCCAGGCCGAGGAAGGCCTGAACATCAAGCACGACATTTCGATTGCCGTTTCGCGCATTCCCGAGTTTGTCGAGGCGACCGACGCGCTGCTGGCACACGCCCTGCCGGGTATCCGGCTGGTGAACTTTGGTCATCTGGGCGACGGCAACCTGCATTACAACGTGCAGGCACCTGCTGGCGGCGATGCGGCGGCCTTTTTACGCGACCATGAAGAAGAGGTGAACTCTCTTGTCTATGACTCGGTGGCGCGCTTTGATGGCTCGATTTCTGCCGAACATGGCGTCGGCAGCCTCAAGCTGGACAAGCTGGAGCAGCACAAATCGCCGGTTGCTCTGGGGATGATGCGGGCCATCAAGCAGGCGCTGGACCCGCAGAATTTGATGAACCCGGGGCGGGTGATTCGGGTTTATGCCGCCAGCACGCATTCTTGCGGCATTCCTCAGTAACCTTGATAAAAACGTATCTGACCATGGCCGCTACGCCCCAGCTTACCTTCTTTCATTCGCCCAACACCCGCTCTTCCGGCGCGCTGATTTTGCTGGAAGAGCTAGGGGCCGACTACCAGTTGCATGTGCTCAACATGACGACAGGCGAGCAGCGCCAACCGGCCTACCTCGCGATCAACCCGATGGGCAAGGTGCCGGCGGTTTTGCATGGCGGCGCCTTGATTACCGAGCAGGTAGCCGTGTTCTTGTACCTGGCTGATCTGTACCCCGAAGCCGGACTGGCCCCGGCGATTGGCGACCCATTGCGCGGCCCTTACCTGCGCTGGATGACGTTTTACGGCTCGTGTTTTGAGCCCGCCGTGGTGGACCGATCGATGAAGCGGGAACCGGCGGCGCCATCCACGTCGCCTTACGGCGACTTCGACACGATGTTCAAAACCTTGACGGATCAGCTGGCCAAGGGGCCATACATGCTGGGCGACAGATTCACTGCCGTCGATGTGCTGTGGGGCACGGCGCTGACCTGGACGACGATGTTCGGCCTGGTGCCTGAAACGCTCGTCACGCGGGCCTACATGGACCGGATTAATGCCCGCCCTGCGGTTGCATGGGCGCGGCAAAAGGACGCTGAACTGGCTGTGGCCCAGGCTGGATCAGGCGTATAAATCAATTTTCCAGGACGTAAGCGTCGGGACAAATCAAGCTATTGATGAGGCTTGGCGGCCAGCAGGGCAGTGCGCCGCTCAAGGCTCTCGGCGGGCCAATAATCCCTGGCCTTGTAGTACTCGGCAACGGCAGGTGTTGTGGGTGCAAGCATCACCCAAGGCTGCTTCGATGAGGTAAAGACATGAATATCGGGCGGCAACCGGTCAGGCTCATCGAGCGTTCCAATGCGGACAAAGCGAACCGCATCGCCAGCTCCGGCGTAATTGCTCCAGACAGCAATGCGGCAACTGGGACATCGCGCGATTATCTGGCCCTTGCCGCTGCTCGACGGCGTATTGACAAGTTCGACCTCACCCTGCAGCAACTCCACACGATCAGCTTCGATCATCGCGTTGAGCGCAAAAGCGCTTCCGGTTTCGCGTTGGCACCAACGGCAATGGCAGCAGTGAACGAATAGCGGCGGCGTCATTCGGTAGCGCACCGCGCGACAGGTACAAGCCCCTTCGAACGGGAGGACAGTTTCGGTGTTCATAGACGTGTCTCAATCGCGACAGGTTGATGACCTCAAGTTAAGGTCATACCAAGCACCTGAACGCAGTTGTCATTTCCTGGCTCTGCGTGACAGCAGCTTAAGGCCCCTTGCGCTGCAGTATGCGAACAATAAAGCCATGATCCAGGAGATTGACGCAAGCACCCATTCGTGTCCGACGAAATACCGGCGATTTG
>JAYWDL010000278.1:0-4563 GCA_043779865.1 Polaromonas sp. | reverse complement strand
AAAAGCACTATTTCACTCATAAACGATCTTCGCCAGACCTTTGTCAGCCTGCGCCATCCAGCTGGCGAGCGCTGCGTCGGTCGGGAAGAATTTTGCGGCATCTCCCAGATGAAGCTCGGCCGTCGCGCCATTGCGGCGCAGGCTCAGACGCACCGGCAAACCGCGGCTTAACTCGCCCTGATCGGACATTTCACGGCGTGGTGGAAAGTCCCGGGTCAGCCGCGAAATGTCGGGTGCAGTGCCATTGACCGCCACGCGCAAATACTTGCCGAACTTGCAGCGTGCCGTTTCCAGATCCCACACCTGCGTGACCTTGAAGCGCCGGCCAAACCGTTCTGACGCGCCCTGTAGCGTGCCCTGCACAATGACCAGCTCGTCGTCCTTCAACAAATTGCGGTGGGTATTGAAGGTAGCCTCATCAACCGACGATTCCAGCGCATCGGTTTTGTCGTCCAGCTTGAAAATGATCATCTTGCCGCGATTGCCGTTGATGACGCGCAAATCATTCACAATGCCCGCCAGCAACTGCGGCTCGCGCGAGTCAATCAGGTCTTCAATTTTCCGTTTGGCAAACTGCCGCACCTCATGCTCCACCTCGTCAAAAAGGTGGCCCGACAGATAAAAACCAATTGCCGTTTTCTCCAGCACCAGCCGCGCCTTGACGCCGAAAGTCACGGCCTCGACCAGCTCCGGCTCCTGCGTGCTGGCCGCGTGCGAATCAGACATGTCGAATAGCCCGCCCTGGTTGGCGTTGGCCTGCGTCGCGGCGGCAAACTCGAAGGCGCGCTCGCTTGAGGCCAGCAACTCGGCGCGGTTCAAGTGCAGGTTGTCAAAAGCGCCGCCCTTGATGAGCGCTTCAACGCTTCGCTTGTTCATCTTGCTGCGGTCAACCCGCACGCAAAAATCGTAGAGCGAGGTGAACGCGCCGCCTTCCTTGCGGGCTGCCACGATGGCGGCAATCGCCTGCTGGCCAGTGCCCTTGACGGCGCCCAAACCATAGCGAACCGACGTAGCGCTGATGGGCTCGAACCGATAGTCGCCCCGGTTGATGTCGGGTACCTCGAAGGTCAGCCCCATTTTCTGGGCATCACCAAACAGGATTTTGAGCTTGTCGGTGTCGTCCATTTCCACCGTCATGTTGGCGGCAAAAAACTCGGCCGGGTAATGCACCTTGAGCCAGGCCGTGTGGTAGGCCAGCAGGGCGTAAGCGGCAGAGTGCGACTTGTTGAAGCCGTAGCCCGCAAACTTCTCCATCAGGTCAAAAACTTCGTCGGCTTTTTCCTGGGTCAGACCGTTGACGCCTGCACCTTTGCGGAAGATATCCCGCTGCGAAGCCATCTCTTTCTCATCTTTTTTACCCATGGCGCGGCGCAGCATGTCGGCGCCGCCGAGTGAATAGCCGCCCAGAATCTGCGCGGTCTGCATCACCTGCTCCTGGTAGACCATGATGCCGTAGGTCTCCTCCAGGATAGCCTTGACGCGAGGGTCCGGGTATTCAGGCACTTCCTTGCCCTGCTTGCGTGCAATGTAGGTCGGAATCAGGTCCATGGGCCCCGGGCGGTAGAGCGCATTCATGGCAATCAGGTCTTCCAGCCTGTCAGGTTTGGCATCTTTGAGCATGCGCTGCATGCCGATACTTTCAAACTGGAAAACCGCCTCAGTCTGCCCCTTGGCAAATAACTCATAGACCCGCTTGTCGTTCAGCGGCAAATCTTCGAAGCGGAAATTCTTTTGCGCCGGATAACGCTGGATGATGAATTCCCGCGCAATTTCCAGGATGGTCAACGTCGCCAGACCCAAAAAGTCGAACTTGACGAGGCCAATCGCCTCCACGTCGTTTTTGTCAAACTGGCTCACCGCCGAGCCGCTGCCGGGCTGCAGATACAGCGGACAAAAATCAGTCAGCTTGCCGGGCGCAATCAGCACACCCCCGGCGTGCATTCCAACGTTGCGCGTCAGGCCTTCGAGCTTGCGCGCCAGTTCCAGCAGGGTGCGCACATCTTCTTCCTTGCGCTCGCGCTCGGCCAAAATGGGCTCTGCCTCCAGCGCATAGACCAGCTTGTCGTTTTTTTTCCGTTCGGCAGGTATCAATTGCAGCGTGACGGCCTGGCCGGGCTTGTTGGGAATCAGCTTGGAAATGCCATCGCAAAAGCCATAAGGGAAATCAAGCACCCGGCCCACGTCGCGAATCGCCGCGCGCGCCGCCAGAGTGCCAAAGGTCACGATCTGGCTAACGGCTTCCTTGCCGTATTTGTCTTTCACGTAATCAATCACTCGGTCGCGGTTTTGCTGGCAAAAGTCAATATCGAAGTCGGGCATCGAGACACGTTCCGGATTCAGGAAGCGCTCGAACAGCAGGTTGTACTGCAAAGGGTCCAGGTCGGTGATTTTCAGCGCATAAGCAACCAGTGAGCCAGCCCCCGAGCCGCGTCCCGGCCCAACCGGGCAACCATTGTTCTTGGCCCACTTGATAAAGTCGCCCACGATCAGGAAGTAGCCCGGAAACCCCATGTTCAGGATGGTGTTGATCTCGAACTCCAGCCGCTCCACATAAACCGGCCGCTTCTGGTCGCGCAGCACTTCATCGGGATATAGATGCGCCAGCCGCTCATCAAGGCCTTCAAACGAGGCATGGCGAAAGTAGGCGTCAATCGGCAGGCGAACGCCATCAACTTCGGGCGTGGGGAAATCGGGCAGCATGGGCTTGCCCAGCTCCAGCGTGAGGTTGCACCGCCTGGCAATCTCCAGCGTGTTGGCCAGCGCCGAGGGCACGTCGGCAAACAGCTCGGCCATTTGGGCCGATGACTTGAAATACTGCTCGCGCGTGAACTTGCGAACGCGGCGCGCATTGCCCAGAATTTCACCTTCCGAAATACACACGCGCGCTTCATGCGCCTCGTAGTCGTCGTAGGTCAAAAACTGGACTGGGTGCGTGGCCACCACGGGCAGCTTGAGCCGGGCCGCCAGCTGCACGGCAGCCGTTACATGGCGTTCGTCATCGGGACGCTGGGCGCGCTGCAGCTCCAGGTAAAAGCGCTGGGGGAAGATGCCTGCCAGATGCAGGGCGCAGTCCATGGCCCTTGCGTTATCACCCTGCACCAGTGCCTGGCCCACAGCACCGCCCTGCGCACCTGACAGGGCAATCAGGCCTTCATTGAGTTCTTCCAGCCATTGCAGTTTGATGACGGCCTGGTCGCGCACTGCATTCTTCGTCCAGGCGCGCGTCAACAGTTCGCACAGGTTGAGGTAGCCGGGGTTGTTTTGCACCAGCAGCAGCAGGCGGGATGCAGGCGCACCAGCTTCTTTTCCGGGCGCTTCTACCCAGACATCTGCGCCAATCAGCGGTTTGACACCGGCCCCGCGCGCTTCTTTGTAAAACTTGACCGTGCCAAACAGATTGCTCAGGTCAGTGATGGCCAGCGCGGGTTGCTGGTCGGCGGCAGCGGCTGCAACAATTTCATCGATACGGTTGGTGCCGTCAACGACTGAAAATTCGGTGTGGATTCTTAAATGGACAAACATGCGCTTCATTTTAGGTCTGGTGCCTTGACCGGCCCTGGCCATTTCCCCTGCTTGCCGGCAGCTTGGTCTGCCTACAATTGGCGCATCATGCAAATTCTGAATATTGCAGCGTACAAATTTGTTGCGCTGGACAACTTGCCCGCGCTCAAAGCTGCGCTGCTACAGGCGCTGGAATCGAGCGGAATCAAAGGCACGGTGCTGCTCGCCGAAGAAGGCATCAACCTGTTTTTGGCGGCCGACCGTAGCGCCATCCATGATTTTTTGGCATGGCTGCGGACCGATGCGCGCTTTCAGGAGCTGGAAATCAAGGAAAGCGTGTCCAGCGCGCAGCCTTTTCGCAAGCTGCTGGTCAAGATCAAGCCTGAAATCATCCGCATGAACCATCCGGCCATCCGGCCTTCGGCAGGACGCGCGCCGGCGGTGGATGCGGCTACGCTCAAGCGCTGGCTCGATTGCGGCCAGGACGAAGAAGGCCGCCCTGTGGTCACGCTGGATACGCGCAATGTGTTTGAAGTGGATGTCGGCACCTTCAAAAACGCCATCGACTGGCGCATCGACAAGTTCACCGAGTTCCCGCAGGCGGCGCTGGACCACCGTGACGAGCTGGCGGGCAAGACGATCGTGAGCTTTTGCACCGGCGGCATTCGCTGCGAAAAAGCGGCGATCTACCTGCGGGAAGCCGGCATCCAGAATGTGTACCAGCTCGACGGCGGCATTCTGAAATACTTTGAAACATGCGGCCAGGCGCATTTTGACGGCGAATGTTTTGTGTTTGACGAGCGCCGGGCGGTAGATGCGGCGCTTCATCCACGGGTCCATGTTGGCGCGTTGTCTGACAAATAAGTCAGTCGCGTCGTGGGAAGCTTGTCAGCCCACAGTTCATTGACCTGCCATGTTTTTATCCCAAAACGCTTTTATCACTGAGACCCCGGCATCGAGACTGGCGCAGCGCTTTGAACAGGTTCGCGCACAAACCGAGCGGCTGGTTCAACCGTTGAGTGCCGAAGACTGCCAGCTCCAGTCCATGCCCGACGCCAGCCC
>JAYWDL010000277.1:0-12476 GCA_043779865.1 Polaromonas sp. | reverse complement strand
CCGGCCAGTACACATTTGGCGGCTCGAAATGACTTGAAGTTGAGCATCGGTTTGGTGACTCGCTTCACTGCCCGGTGGTCCTGCTCGACGATGTTGTTCAGGTATTTGACTTGCCGAACGATGATCAGTGTTTCGCCTCTGGCATTGATCTCATCCATGGCCGCTTTGTTGGCGCCGCTCTTGTCCATGGTGACCTTCTCGGGAACACCGCTGGCCTTCATGGCTTTTTCAAAGAACCGCAGGGCTGCTGCCTTGTCGCGCCTGGCCGCCAGCAGGAAGTCGACCGTCTTGCCTTCCTTGTCCACAGCAAGGTAGAGATATTTCCAGACGCCTTTGACCTTGATGTATGTCTCATCCATGCGCCAGCTGCCGCCAACCTGGCGCTTGTGCTTGCGAAACACCTTTTCAAGTAACGGCAGAAACCGGATCGCCCAGCGGTTGATCGAGGAATGGTCTACAAAGACGCCGCGCTCCTGCATCATTTCCTCAAGATGGCGGTAGCTCAACGGATAGGCCGAGTACCAACGGATGCAAACCAGAATGACCTCGATTGGGAAGCGCATTCCTTTGGTAGCCAGCATCGCGTTTCAAGCCTTTTCAGTCAAAGTGCTCAACATAGTCGTATGGTCGGCTTGACCGCCAATGCGACAGAACTTAATCGAGAGCTGGTACAACCCGCACCGGCGCTACTGGGCCTTGAACTTGTCTCTCACCCAATAACTTTGAAAGGAAATATCATCAGGGAAATACAGTCAGTACAGAAACCCAGATAATCCTTGAGCTCTCAATGAGCAAGCTCAAAGTGTCCGCGAAAACGGGTCAACTCCAGTCTTATGCGTTGGCAAGAAAGACACGCTCCGTTTGAGGAACTACCACTCGTCTTTACCAAAAATTATGTTCATCAATGCCAATGCGATACAACCCTAAGCGGAGCACCTGATGACAGAGTCCCAATCTATTCCGTGCGGTGCATGGACTTCACCGCTGACCCCGGCGCTGACGGCGGTCAATGCCGTCTCGCTGGCATTTGCGTCAGCAGTGGGCGGCACGCTGCACTGGATCGAGGGCCGCCCGGCCGAGAAGGGCCGCAGCGTGTGGATGAGACGCTTGCCCACCGGCGAGGTGCTTGATGCGCTGGCTGTTGAGGCCGACGTGCGCAGCAGCGTGCATGAATACGGCGGTACACCCTGGGCCGTGGTGGGTCAACGGCTGGTTTACAGCGAGTGCGCCGATCAGCGTTTGCGGGTGCGCGGTGCCGACGGGCTGACGAGAATCCTCTCGCCAGCAGGCTGCCGCTATGCCGACGCTAGCCCCTCGCACGGCGGTCGCAGCCTGGTGTGTGTGCGTGAGGATCACCGTGGCGGCGGTGAAGCCAAGAACGCCGTCGTGATGCTCGACCTGGACAGGGCGGCCGATGAGGGGCTGGTGCTATTCGATCAAAGTGCCTTCGTGGCCTGGCCGCGGGTCAGTGGCGACGGTAAACGCGTGGCCTGGGTCGCCTGGAATCACCCGGCGATGCCCTGGGACAGCACGCAACTGTGGGTCGGTGAGTTGTCGGCAACGGGTTTATCGACGCCGCAGGTGATCGCTGGCGAACCGGGCGAATCGGTGCTTGAACCCCAATGGGCCGCCGACGGCAGCCTGTATTTTTTGTCCGATCGCCGGGGTTGGTGGAATCTTTACCGCTGGCACAAAGGCGTGGTCGAACCAGCGCTGGAACTCGACGCCGAACTCGGCGGCCCGGCCTGGCAGCTGGGCACGCGCTCCTATGCGCTGACAGGTGACGGCCGGGTCTTGCTGCGGGTCAACCGCGGCACGATTGAATCGCTGCTGCTGCTGGATCTGCAGACCGGTGCACAGCGCTGGCTAGAACTCCCGTTCGTGGCTTTCGGCTCCGTAGGACTATTGGACGGCGACACGGCTTTCGCCATCGCGGCGTCCATCGACCGGCTGCCCATGCTGGTGACCATCAGCCTGAGCACCGGCGCGCACGCTGTGGTCCGGCAGGCCGGAGCGGCGGCGATTGGCTCCGAATGGGTGTCGCGGCCGCGCGCCATCGAGTTCCCCACCGCGCACGGGCCCGACGGAGCAAGCCGCAGCGCACACGCTTGGTTCTATCCCCCAACCAGCCCCGAACATCGGCCGCTGCCGGGCGAACAGCCCCCGTTGCTGGTGATGCTGCACGGCGGGCCGACATCACATGCCGGCCCGGCCTTCAAGAGCGCCGTGCAGTTCTGGACCACCCGAGGCTTCGCCGTCGTCGATGTCAACTACGGCGGCTCCACCGGCTTCGGCCGCGCCTATCGCGAGCGGTTGCGCGGCCAATGGGGCTTGGTCGACTTGCAGGATGCCGTGGCCGCGGTGGACTACCTGGCGGGCCAGGGCTGGGTGGACGGCCAACGCGTGGCCATTCGCGGCGGCAGCGCCGGTGGCTTCACGGTGTTGTCGGCGCTGGCGTTCACAGATCGGTTCGCCGCCGGCATCAACTACTACGGCGTCGCCGATCTCGAAACGCTGGCGACCGACACCCACAAGTTTGAGTCACGCTACCTGGACGGCCTGATCGCACCACTGCCCGAAGGCCGCGAGCTGTATCGCGCACGCAGCCCGGCGCACCACATGGCACGCTGCCGCAGCGCCTTGATCACCTTCCAGGGCAGCGCTGACCGGGCCGTGCCGCCGCAACAAAGCCGTGCCATCGTCGAAGCCGCGAAAGCCGCCGGTTGCCCGGTCGCCTATCTTGAATTCGAAGGCGAAGGCCACGGCTTTCGCAAGGGGCCCAACATCGTGCGGGCGCTGGAGCACGAGCTGGTTTTTCTCGGCCGCGTCTTCGGCTACCGGCCTGCGGAAGATCTTGAACCGATTGAGATCAGCAACTTTGAGGCCTTGGCAGCCGCCCAAAAATAGCAATCACGGCACGGCTACCAAATGCGTATGCGATCAGCCGGCGGCTTGAACATCTTGTCGCCGGACCGGGTGTCGAATGCAGCGTGGAAGCCGTCGTGGTTGACAGCGGCACCATTGGCACGGAAAGCCGACGGCGCATGCGGGTCGGTCGTCAGCAGTTGCAGCGTGCGTTCTGCACGGATTTTTTCGCGCCAGACCCGCGACCAAGCGATGAAAAACCGCTGCTCGCCTGTGTAACCATCGAGCAACGCTGCCGGCTGCAAGGCCACCGAGCGCTGATAGGCCCTGAAAGCGATTTGAAGCCCCGATAAATCTGCGATGTTTTCGCCCAGCGTCAGGTGGCCATTCAGAAATTTCCCAGGCAGCGCTTCGTAGCTTTCGTATTGCGCCACCAGCCGCGCTGTGACCTCGTCGAAGGCCAGTCGATCAGCGCCAGTCCACCAGTTGCACAGCACGCCGTCGCCGTCGAACTGACTGCCCTGGTCGTCAAAACCGTGGCTGATCTCGTGCCCGATGACCGCGCCGATGGCGCCGTAATTGGAGGCATCGTCTGCCGCCATATCAAAGAACGGCGGCTGCAGGATGGCGGCCGGGAACACGATCTCGTTCAGCGACGGGTTGTAGTAGGCGTTGACCGTCTGCGGCGTCATGCCCCATTCGCTGCGGTCGACGGGCCTGCCGGCCTTGGCCGCAAGGCGGCGCCACTCAAAAATCGCTGATCGCTGCGCATTCCCAAGCGCATCGCCTGCCTTGACCGTCAGCTCGCTGTAATCACGCCACTGGTCCGGGTAGCCAATCTTGGTGCTGTACTTGCTCAGCTTGTCCTGAGCCAGTGCCTTGGTCTGCGGCGACATCCAATGCAAGCCTTCGATCGACGCCTGATAGGCCGCCAGCAAGTTATCCACCAGCGACTGCATGCGCGCCTTGTGCTCGGCCGTGAAATGCAGCGCCACGTAGAGCTGGCCCACCGCCTCACCCATGGCCCGGTTGAGCGCGGCGATGCCTTGTTGCCAACGCGGCGTCTCGGCTGTGGCGCCGGTCAGCGCCGTGCCCCTGAAGGCGAAGTGCGCAGCGCGAAAGTCCTTGGGCAACAGCGGCGCTGACTGATCCAGCAGGTGCAGCTTGAAATACAGCTTCCAGTCAGCCAGCGGAACCTGCTCGAACAAACGGGCCATGCCGATGACGGTGCTGGGTTGCGACACCGACAGATGATCCACCGCAGCCAGCCCAGCAGACTGCAAAAATGCCGCCCAATCGAACCCAGGCGCCGCCTGAATCAACTGTTCCAGCGTCCGCGGGTTGTAGAGCTCGGTGGGCTTGCGGTTCGCCACCTTGTCCCAGTGCAGCTCGGCGATGCGATGTTCGATGGCCAGCACCCGCAAGGCGACCTGCTCGGGCTGAGCCTCGCCCGACAGGCTTGCCAGCGCTGTCAGATAGGTCGCGTAAGCAGCGCGGGCAGCGGCCATCCTCGGGTCGTCTTTGAGCAGGAAGTAGTCGCGGTCCGGCAGACCTAGGCCGCCCTGCCAGGTCAAAGCCCGGTTGACATCCGGCTGTTTAAAGTCGGCCATCACCCACAGCGCCACCGGCGTGTCGAGCAGGCCCTGCATGCGGCCCTGCCAATGCGCGAATTGTGTGGCGTTGCTAATCGCGTCGATCTCGGCCAGCAGCGGCGTGATTGGCGCGAGCCCGGCCCTGTCGATCGCGTCGAGGTCAAGGTAGGCCGCGTAAAACGCCGCCACTTGTGCTTGTGCGCTACCGGCCGGCGGCGCCTTGCTGGCCAGCGCGTCCAGGATGTCGCGCAGGCGCTTGTCGGCGAGGTCGCCGAGCTCGCTGAAGGCGCCGTACCTGGATTTGTCGGACGGGATCTCGGCACTGGCGAGCCAGCCACCATTGGCCGCGCGGAACAGGTCGTCTTGAAACCGCACCGACGGATCGAAACCCGGCAGTTCAAGGCCGGCGCCGCGCGCGGCTCCGAAGCAGGCGCAAAACAGTCTGGAGGGGTGGCTTGGGTGAGCTTCTATCACGGTGATTTTGCTCGGTTGAAGGTTGGAAGGTTTGACGGCCGTGCGCAAGTCCCGGTCAAGCCTGCAGCAGACCCCAGCGCAGCGCCACCAGCGTCAGTTTGGACTGATTGGTAGCACCTAGTTTTTGTTTAACGCGGTACAAATGCGTACCGACGGTGCTGGGCGACAGGCTCAAGGTCTCGGCAATCTGCGCGACGCTCTGGCCGCGAGCGAGCTGGATAAAGACCGAGAACTCGCGCTCGCTCAGCAGTTCCGCTGGGCTGATGTCGCCATCGATCTGCGCCAGGGCCAAGGCCTGCGCGGTTTGCGCATCCACATAACGATCGCCACGCGCTACCGCCGTCACAGCCGCGATCAGCGTTTCCGGTGCGCTGCGCTTGGCCAGGTAGCCCAAAGCGCCCGCGCGCAGGACACGCCGCGGGTGCGCCGTGTCCTCATGCGCCGACAGGGCCAGCACGCACGCCTTCGGGTCCTTCGCTAGCAGTCGGCGCACCGCTTCGAGCCCGCCCATGCCGGGCATCGACAGATCCATCACCACCACGTCGGGCTTGACTTGTGGATAGTCCCGGCAGGCTTGCTCACCGCTGTCGGCCTCGGCCACGACATCGACCCCGGCGTCTGTCAACAGCATGCGGAACCCCATGCGAACCAGCGCATGATCATCGACCAACATGACGCGGATCATGCGCCGCGCTCCGGCGCTGTTGCCAGCAACGGCAGCCGTACCCGCAGCAGTACGCCACGAGGTTGTGCGGCTTCAATGTGCAGTTCTCCGCCGACGCCCTCGGCTCGCTCGGCCAGCCAGCGCAGGCCGTAATGCCCGTTGCGCAGAGACCAATTCGGCGCAAGGCCTTGGCCGTCGTCCTGCAGCGTCAACGTCACCACCGCGCCTGAGCTGGCGACCGAGAGCTTCAGCTCACGCGCTTGGCCATGACGCAAGGCATTGCTAATGCCTTCCTGCGCCGCGCGGTAAAGCGTCAGCGCCGTGTCACTGCCCAGTGCCGCTTGGCCGATGCCAATGGCCGACTCAATCTGTATTTCGGGCTGGCTGAGGCGGGTCCGTACAAGCAAGTCGCTCAAGGCCTCGGCGAGACCAAAGTTGTCCAGCACCAGCGGTGTCAGCCGAGGAATCATGCCGTGCATGGCGTCATACAGACGAGACGATTCGTCGGCAATCAGCCGCGCGGCGGTTTCTGATTGAGGGTCCAGCGTGTGGATGCGCTGCGCAATCGACAAGGCAATGCTGCGGATCGCTGTCACCGACTGCCCCAACTCGTCGTGTAGCTCGCGGGCAATCATCAAGCGCTCGCGCTCGATATGTTGATCAATCCAGCAGGTCAATTCGTGGCTGTCTGACAGCTGTAGTTCGGCTCGAATGGCTCGGCGTTCGGTTTCGATATGGATCTGCAACTCATTCACCATGCGGTTGAACGCAGCGCCGATGGCGGCCGCTTCGGTGCCCGCAAGCGGGGGCAACTGCACATCCAAGCGCCCGCCTTGCAACTGGTTCAGTGCCTTGACAATTTTGCCAAACGGTCGCACCGTCTGACCGACCAGCCAAAATACCAGCGAATTGACCAGCAGCAGCAGCAGCAGGCCTAAAGCAGCCAGCACCTTCACGGTGTCCCAGGCGTCCAGAACAGCCCGAGACGCATTTGACTGCACGATCAGGTCGCCGTCCGAAAACTCAATCGTCTGCATTGACGGCAATGGCGAAATTAGGCTCTCGAACCACTGTGGCGCATCGCGGCCCGTTTTGTATGTGGATGGCGGCGAGCGATGCAGCTCGCGCCCTGCAAGATCAAGCAGCGTGATGTCGTTTGACCTGACCCGACCCATACCCTGTAGAAAATTTAACATCTCAGGCATACCCCGGGAGGCATATAACGAAACTGTGCGGTTCAGCATTTGGGTGGCCACGCGATTGGCAGCAACCACTTCCTCAAGCACAGACTCCCGCATGCTGCGCAATTGCAGCCAAGTCATCGCGATGACGAATAGCAGGGTTAGGGTGCCAACAATGAGATTGATCTTGAGTCTAAGCGTCATGTGGGACTGATGTTACAGGTCGATCATGCCTGTTTACCAAAGACAAATCATGAAAATCATGAGGTTTGAATCATGATGCAAGGGCTGGGGCCAATGCAGACTTCGCCGCAAAATCAATATTGGGATTAAAAATCCCCACAACGGCCTATCGGCCCTCGTGCAACCCAAAGGAGACTTCTTATGCAATGGCAAACACCGACCGCGACAGACTTACGTTTTGGCTTCGAAATCACGATGTACGTCTCTAACCGCTGATCCGCATCCCATGATCCACCCCCTGCTGGCGCCAAGGGGACTGGGCGCTGGTCGTGGGGTCTTTACCGGTATTTCAATATGCGTATCACGATTCTCGGCTCAGCCGCAGGCGGCGGTTTCCCGCAATGGAACTGCAACTGCCGCAACTGCACGGGTGCGCGCACTGGCGCCATCAACGCCAAGCCGCGTACACAGTCATCGATTTTTATTCAAGCGGACAGCGGTCACGAAGGTGTGCTGTTCAACGCATCGCCCGACATTCTCGAACAGATTCGCAGCCACCCCACCTTGCAGCCAGCGCGGTCATTGCGCGACACGGCGATCGCTGGTGTGGTGCTGATGGATGGTCAGATTGACCATGCCACTGGCCTTTTCATGCTCCGCGAGCGCGCCAGCAAACTGCCGCTGTGGTGTACTGATCCCGTCGAAGAAGACTTGAGTCAAGGCAATCCAGTGCTGCGTGTGCTGGCTCATTACTGCGGCGTAGAGCAGCACCGTATCGCTTTGGACGGAAGCTGGTTCACTGTGCCCGGCGTCGCTGACCTGCGTTTTCAGGCATTGCCGCTGTTGAGCAAGGCGGCACCCTATTCACCGCACCGCGAACACCCGGTGCCTGGCGACAACATCGGCATCACCATCCATGACCAGCGCAGCGGCAAGACCGTTTTTTATGCGCCGGGCTTGGGCGAGATCACGCCGGCTGTGTTCCAGGCGCTTTGCAGCGCTGATGCTGTGCTGGTGGACGGCACTTTCTGGACCGACGATGAAATGCCCAATCTGGGTCTCAGTGTCAAGCGGGCTCGTGAGATCGGCCACCTGCCCCAGTCCGGCGACGGCGGCATGATCGAGTGGCTGGCCAAACTGCCCACCGCCACCCACCGCTATCTGATCCACATCAACAACACCAACCCCATTCTCGACGAAGACTCGGCAGAGCGGGCTATCCTGACGCTTGCCGGCATCCAGGTCTGCGAGGACAACATGAGCCTCAAGCTCTAAGCCACCATGCGCGCAGACATCCTCCTGAAAAAACCCAGTTCGGCCGTGCTTGCTGATGCCAGCCAGCCGGCTTGGACGCATGAAGAATTCGAAATCAAACTGCGCGAACGCGGACGCTCGTACCATATTCACCACCCGTTCAATGTGATGCTGAACGGCGGCTGCGCCACGCCGGAACAAGTGCGCGGCTGGGTCGCCAACCGGTTTTATTACCAAATCGCTATCCCGATCAAGGACGCTGCCGTGCTGTCCAACTGCCCGGATCCGCTGGTGCGCCGCGGCTGGGTGCAACGTATCCTTGACCACGACGGTTTCAATCTTGGCGGCATCCAGGACGAGGGCGGCATCGAGGCGTGGCTGCGCTTGGCTGAGGCCGTAGGGCTGACGCGAGCCGAGGTGCTGGACCTGCGACACGTGGTACCTGCGATGCGTTATGCGGTCGACGCCTATGTGAATTTTGCGCGCCGTGCGCCGTGGCAAGAAGCCGTCTGTTCATCTCTGACCGAGCTGTTCGCGCCAGAAATTCACAAGCAAAGGCTGGCCACCTGGCCCGAGCATTACGCCTGGATCGAACCTGGCGGATTGACTTATTTCCGCAGCCGCGTCAGCCAGGCCAGACGTGACGTAGAGCAGGGCCTGACGGTGACGTTGTCGCACTTCACCACGCGCCCGCTGCAAGAGCGTGCGCTCGAAGTGCTGCAGTTCAAGCTCGACATACTGTGGGCGATGAACGACGCGATGGCTGCGCGGTACGCTGCGTGAGCCCGCTGTCGAACGCTACACAACCCAGAGTCGGCAGCGGATTCCGTTTGCAATGGGAGCCGGTGCAGGACTGCCACGTGCTTCTCTATCCGGAGGGCATGGTCAAGCTCAACGGCAGCGCTGGTGAAATCATGAAACGCTGCAATGGCGCGTCCAGCATCGCAGTGATCACGGCCAATATAGAGAAAACCTTTGCTCTACAAGGCCTAGAGCCCGATGTAGTTGCGTTTGTCGAGCTGGCTGGCAAGCAACAATGGCTGAAGTGGGATTGAGCATGAATGAGACACCAGAGTTGCCGTTTCTGCCGAGCGTTCCAGCTGGTTCCATTCAGCCCGCGACACCCGCCATCGGCCCACCGCTGTGGTTGCTGGCTGAGTTGACCTACCGCTGCCCGCTGCACTGCGTGTTCTGCTACAACCCTGTCGACTTTGCGCGGCAGGAGGATGAGCTGGACACACAAGGCTGGCTGCGGGTGCTGCGCCAGGGGCGCGAGATGGGCGCGGTGCAACTGGGCTTGTCTGGTGGCGAACCGCTGGTGCGCGACGACCTTGAGTTAATCGTCGCCGAGGCCCGCCATCTGGGTTACTACACCAATCTGCTGACCTCCGGCGTCGGCCTGACCGCTGAACGAGCTGCGGCGTTGAAAGCCGCCGGTCTCGAACATGTGCAACTGTCGTTTCAAGACTCGACTCAGGAGATGAATGATTTTCTGTCGCACACCAGAACCTTCGATTTGAAGAACCGGGTCGCCAAAATCATCAAGGACCAAGGCTGGCCGATGGTACTCAATGTGGTGATCCACCGGATGAATATCGACCACATCGACCGCATCATCGAGATGGCAGCCGAACTCGGTGCCGAGTATCTGGAGCTGGCCAACACCCAGTATTACTCATGGGCTTTTTTGAACCGCGACCAATTGCTACCGACGCACGAACAACTGCGCCATGCGGAGGTTGTCACGAATCAGTGGCGTGCCAAGCTCGGGGACCGGATGCGGATTTTTTTCGTGACTCCCGACTACCACGAAGGCAAGCCGAAGAAATGCGTCAACGGCTGGGGAAATATGTTCCTGACGGTGGCACCCGATGGCACAGCCCTGCCTTGTCACACGGCGAAGATGCTGCCGGGTTTAAGCTTTCCGAACGTCCGGGATCACAGCCTGCACGATATCTGGTTTGATTCCGAAGGCTTCAATCGCTACCGCGGTACCGGCTGGATGAAGGAGCCCTGTTCAAGTTGCGCGCACCGCGAGCAAGATCTGGGCGGCTGTCGCTGCCAAGCATTTATGCTCGCCAACGACCCAGCAGCTGCCGATCCGGTCTGCGTCAAAAGCCCCCAGCACCACTTGGTCACCGACGCTGTCGCGCAAGCGGTCAGTCAAAGCTCGGCCCAGATGAAGGAGCACCCACTGATATTCCGCAATCCAGTCAACTCAAAGCGAATCAGCGGTTGAGTGGTTTGTTGGGCGAGTGTGAGCGGCTTGGCAACCTTTTTTTCTGCTGCGTCAGCTTGTCTGTCTAGGCGCTGTTCGGAAAGTTTGAGGTTTAGATGTTGATGCGGTCTAATTATCCGATTTGGCCAAAATGACCCCTGCACGCCACACCTTCACCGATGAACAGTGGCAGCGTATCGAGCCGCTGCTGCCCCCTTGCAAGGGTCGCCCCGGCGGGGCGCACAGGACGTTTTTCAATGCCCTGCTGTGGATGGCCCGCGCGGGCGCGCCCTGGCGCGACCTGCCCGAGCAGCTAGGCAACTGGAGCGTGGTGTACCAGCGCTATGCGTACTGGTGCGGCAAAGGCCATTTCGAACGCCTTTTCCAGGGCGTGCAGCAGCCCGACATGGAGGAGGTGATGGTGGACTCGACCTGCTGCCGGGCGCATCAATCTTCGGCAGGCGCTCGCAAGACCAGCGGCCCGCAGGCCATCGGCATCACGCGCGGGGGCTTGAACACCAAGATTCATGCCGTCTGCGACGCCCTGGGCAACCCGCTGCGCTTTGTGCTGACCGTAGGGCAGCGCCACGACTCCAAACCGGTGCCCGAACTGCTCAATGGGCTGCAGGCCAAGGCGCTTTTGGCTGACAAGGCATACGACTCGGACAAGATTGTCCAGGCGGCAGAAAAGCGTGGCATGCAGGTCATCATCTCCTCCAGGGTGAACCGCAAAAAGCAGCGCGTCCTGGACCGGCACCGCTACAAGGCACGCCACCTGGTTGAAAACCTCTTCCAGCGCATGAAGGTCTTTCGCCGTGTAGCCACCCGCTTTGACAAGCTCGACGTCACGTTTCTGGGCTTTGTACACATTGCCGGCATCATGAAATGGCTCCACTGAACTTTCAGAACAGCACCTAGAGCGGTTTCGTTTTAACCAGCAAAGGAACCGAGACCGGCAAGGTCGATCCAAGCCTGATTTGGAGGTCATACATCATGTCTTGGCGAAAAGGGCAAGCGTATGCGCAGGATTTGCGCGATCGGGTGTTGGCAACGCCAGGCGTGCTGCGCGAGGTCGCCGAGCGCTTCGGGGTGAGCCAGGCCTATGTCTGCCGGGCGCGAGCCCGCCGCGAGCGGCTCGGCCAGACGAGCCCGGGCGCACAGCGCAACCACATGCCGCTGCGCCTGGCCGGGCTGGAGCAGGCGCTGCGAGCGCAGCTGGCCGCAGCGCCCGCGCAGACGCTGGCCCAGCTATGCCAGTGGGCGTGGGACGTGCACGGCATCAAGGTGGGGACCACCACAATGCACAAGACCTTGGGTCGCTTAAAGCTGACGCTAAAAAAAATGACCCTGCACGCGGCCGAGCAAACGCGGCCCGACGTCGCGCAAGCCCGTCAAGAATGGGCCGCCGAACAGCCCTGGCCGCCAGTCGGCTGGTCTTTTTGGATGAGACGTGGGCGACAACGAGCATGACCCCGACGCGGGGCCGCTCGCCCAAGGGCGAGCGCTGTTCGGGCTATGCCCTTGCGGCCACTGGCGCACCACGACCTTTGTCTGCGCGCTGAGCACCGAAGGGCTGCGCGCGCCCCTGGTGCTTGATGGTCCCATCAACGGAGCCGCCTTTGTCGCCTGGGTCGAGCAGTTCCTGGTGCCCGAGCTGCGGCCTAGCGACATCGTGGTGATGGACAACCTCGCTTCGCACAAGGTGGCCGGTGTGCAGACGATTCTTGAACAAGCCGGTGCGACGGTGCGATACCTGCCGCCTTACAGCCCGGACTACAACCCGATCGAGCAGGTCTTTGCCAAGCTCAAGGCGATGCTGCGAAAAACACAGGCCCGAACGGTTGACGCCCTCTGGTGCGCCATCGGCTCCCTGCTCGACCGGTTTGGCCGCGCTGAGTGCGAACGCTACATTCGCCACTGTGGCTATTGCCAGTCAGGGTGAGTCCGCTCTAGTGTAGTGTCTCACTCTGTTTGAACTGTTTTGAGTTTTGCCTTCGCCCGCATGACTTTTTGCAGAATGTCTTGGGCGCTTTTTGTCCAGATGA
>JAYWDL010000276.1:0-4567 GCA_043779865.1 Polaromonas sp. | reverse complement strand
CCGATGGCGGGCGTGATCGGCGGGCCGCTGTCGGGCTGGATCCTGACGGCGTTTGATGGCGTGAATGGCCTTGCCGGCTGGAAATGGCTGTTCATCCTTGAGGCCGCCCCGTCCATTTTGCTGGGCCTGATGGTGCTGGTCTACCTCAATGACAAGATCAGCGATGCGACCTGGCTCAGTCCCGAGCAAAAGGCGTTGCTGCAGCGCAATATCGAAGCCGACGGCGCGCACATCGAGGACCATTCGGCACTTGGAGCCTTACGCAATGGCAAAGTATGGATCCTTGCTGCGGCCTATTTCGGTTTCATCATGGGTCTGTATGGTGTCAGCTTCTGGCTGCCGTCGCTGGTCAAGGCGTCGGGTGTGACCAACGCGGCCACCATCGGCTGGCTGGTCGCCATTCCCTACGCCGCGGCTGTGGCCAGCATGATCTGGACCAGCGGCCATTCGGACCGTAGCGGCGAGCGCCGCTGGCACATTGCCATTCCCGCCTTGGTGGGCGCCATCGGTCTGGTGGCCAGCACGCTGGTTCCTCAAACGCCGTTGTGGGCGATCGTGACGCTGACGCTGGCGACCATGGGGATACTGACAGGGCTGGCGCAGTTCTGGTGCTTGCCGCCCGCATTTCTGGGCGGTGCCGCTGCAGCTGCAGGTATTGCGCTGATCAACTCGGTCGGCAACCTCGCCGGCTTTGTCAGCCCATTCATCGTCGGCTGGATCAAGGACTTGACGGGTAGCACCAACAACGGTCTGCTGCTGATCGCCGCCAGCCTTGTGGTCGGCAGCGCCATCGTGTTGTCCATGTCAAAACAGACGGTGAACCGCTAGGGCAAAATAATCAGCGCCCCCCCGCTACATCCAGCAGCGCGCCCGTGGTGTAGCTTGCACCGTCACCCAGCAGCCAGACAATCGACTCGGCCACTTCCTCGGCGCTGCCGGCGCGCTGCATCGGTACCTGGGGTGCCACATCACGCACGCGATCAGGCAGCCCGCCCGAAGCATGGATGCCGGTTTCGATGATGCCCGGGCGCACCGCGTTGACGCGAATGCCCTCGGCGGCCACTTCTTTGGCCAGGCCAAGAGTGAAGGTATCAATCGCGCCTTTGGCCGACGCATAGTCCACATACTGGCCAGGCGAGCCCAGCCGCGACGCGGCGCTGGACACGTTGACGATGGCCCCCCCCGCGCCGCCGTAGCGCGTGCTCATGCGTTTGACGGCTTCGCGCGCGCACAGAAACGAGCCGAAGACATTGATGGCAAACATGCGCTGCAGCCGCTGCAGCGTCATGGCATCGACGCGCGCGGTCTGGTCGACTATGCCGGCATTGTTGACCAGTGCGGTCAAGCGGCCAAACCTGGCGTCGATCTTTTCAAACATCGCCACCACCTGCGCTTCGTTGGCCACATCGGCCTGCACCGTCATCGCCTGGCCACCGGCCTGGCGAATCTGACGCACCACTTCATCGGCCGCCAGAGAATTGGCGGTGTAGTTGACGGCCACCACATAACCCTGGCGGGCCGCCAGAAGTGCCGTTGCCGCGCCAATGCCGCGCGAGCCACCCGTGATCAAAACAAGCTTGGACAAACCGTTCTCCTGCAAAAAATGGCGATCCCGGTTACAAAGGGGATCATGCTGAATCGTTGACTGTAATCACTTCTTGTAACCGGAGACAATTTTGAGCACAACTGTGGACTATTACTTCACACCGCAAAGTCCGTGGACCTATCTGGGCCATGAGCGTTTTGCGCAGATAGCGCGCGCGGCGGGCGCCACGGTCCGCGTGTTACCCATAGATCTTGGCGGCAAGGTCTTCCCGATCTCGGGCGGCTTGCCGGTGGGCCAGCGTGCCCCGCAGCGCCAGGCCTACCGGCTGCTGGAACTCAAGCGCCATTCAGACTACCTGCACCTGCCGCTCCACGTCAAACCCAGGTATTTTCCGGTGGCGGGAGATGACGCTTCGCGCCTCATCATTGCCGTTGACCTGCGCGACGGCACCGAAGCCGCGATGAAAATCAGCGCTGCCATTTTTGCGGCCGTGTGGGCGCAAGAGCGCCACATTGCCGACGAAAAGGTGCTGGCCGAACTACTCGCCGAATGCGGTTTGAATGCCGAGCGATTGGAGCAATCGTACAGTCAGGCTGTTCAGGAACGATACGAAGAGAATACCGAACGGGCAATTAAAGCCGGTGTTTTCGGCGCGCCCAGCTATGTCATTGACGGCGAGCAGTTCTGGGGCCAGGACCGGCTTGATTTTGTCGAGAGCAAACTAAAGTTGTCTTCATTGAGTCATTTGCAGGCCAGCATTTAAACAACGATTTAACAGGAGTTTTTTTCCATCATGGGTCAATTCACCAATCTCAAGGCCGCCGACGGTTTCACCGTACCGGCCTATGTGGCGCAACCCGAGGGCACGCCCCGTGGCGCTGTCGTCGTGCTGCAGGAAATTTTTGGCGTCAATTCGCACATCCGTTCGGTAGCCGACCGCTTTGCCGAGCAAGGTTATCTGGCGGTGGCGCCGGCCACCTTTGAACGCGTCAAACCCGGCGTGGATCTGGGCTACACCGAGGCCGATATGACAGCCGGGTTCGGCCTGAAAACAGCAGTGGACGCCTTGCCGGGCGCGGGCGTGATGCAGGATATCCAGGCAGCGATTGACCATGCGGCCCGGGCCAGCGGCGGCAAGGTCGGCATCGTCGGCTTTTGCTGGGGTGGCTTGCTGACCTGGCGCGCCGCCTGCCTGCTCAAGGGCCTGAGCGCTGCCGTTCCCTACTACGGCGGTGGCATCACGGCCGAAGAAGAGATTGCGCGCCAGCCGCAGTGCCCGGTCATGGCGCATTTTGGTGACCAGGACCACTGGATTCCCATGGAAGGCATAGCCGCCTTTACCAAGGCGCATCCCGAGGTGGCGGTGCATGTGTACCCGGCCAACCACGGCTTCAATTGCGACCAGCGCGGCTCCTACAACGAAGCGGCGGCCACGCTGGCGCGCAAGCGTTCGCTGGCGTTTTTCGGCGAGCAGCTGGGCTGAGACCATGGCAGCCGGCCCCGGTTTCAAGCGTTTTTGGACTCCAGCCCTTTTAAAACGAGCGCTGGAAGCTATTATTTTTGTAGCGAATTGGGGCCCGGCGCAACCTGTCGTCTGACCATGATCCAGCTCCATTACTACCCCAGCACGGCCAGCATGGCGCCCCACGTCCTGCTCGAAGAGATAGGCGCGCCCTTCGAACTCGTGCTGGTGGATCGCACGCATGACGTGCATAAGACGCAGCAGTACCTCAAGCTCAACCCGAACGGGCTGATCCCGGTGCTGGTCGATGGCGATCTGGTGCTCTACGAGGCCGCCGCCATCTGCCTGCACCTGGCCGACACGCATCCGCAAGCTGGCTTGGTGCCCATGCTGGGCACGCCTGAACGCGCGCATTGCTACAAGTGGCTGGTGTGGCTGTCCAACACTTTGCAGGCCACCCTGGTGCAATACTTTTATGCCGAGCGCTATGTGCCGGCTGACGGCGTGGCGGACTTTCGCGCAAGGACGGAGGCGCGCATCGCGCCCATGCTGGACCAATTGGAAGCGCAGTTGCAAAGCAGTGGCGGCCCCTGGTTGCTGGGCGCGCACTACAGCGCCGTCGATTGCATGGTCTTTGTGCTGTGCTGCTGGACGCGCGACCTGCAACGCCCGGCCAACAGCCTGCCCGCCCTCTGCACCTACCTTGCGCGCATGCGCCAACGCCCGGCGGTGCAGCGTGCTGCGGCGACCGAGCAACTGCCTGAGACATTCTTTCCGCGGGCTGCGTAGGTTGTTGACCACCCCCAGTCTTTGCCGCCTTTGGCTTCGCGCACCACAATGACACCGCGGTCAAAGTCCACATCTTTGATGCGCAGGCGCATGCCTTCCATCAGGCGCATGCCGGTGCCGTACAACAGCTTGGCGATCAATGCAGGCACACCGTCCATATGCGCCAGCAGACCGGCTACTTCGTATTGTGTCAACACGCTCGGAATGCGCGGTTTGCGTGTCGGTCGGTTCACATCATTGAGCCAGGGAAGATCAATACCCAACACCTCGCGGTAGAGAAACAGCAGTGCACTCAGTGCCTGGTTGTGCGTCGACACAGACACTCTGCGTTGGGAAGCCAACATGGAAAGAAACGCCTCCACATCGGTTGCACCCATGTCACGCGGATGCCGCATGCCCCCACCTTGGGCAGACCAGCGCACAAAAAAGCGCACCCAGTACACATAGACTTTCTCTGTGCTGAGGCTATAGTGCATGTAACGAATACGCTCGCGCAACTGGTCTAACAAACGCGATGAGTGCAGTGCAGGGGTGCCGGGTTTCATATAATTTTTATACCTGGATGTTTGTACAGTGTAGTGACTAAAAACATCCTCTGCAAGCCGCTTTCAGGAGATTTTCATGTCCAGTTTATCGAGCAGTGTCCAAGTTATAGAGCATGCTTTGCTCTATACATCACGTTAGGCCTCATATGCGATCGGCGGTACTCCTCGCAGCGTTCCTGCTTCTTTCTGATGCATGTGCCGCAGCGCCCGGAACAAAAAGCGAAG
>JAYWDL010000275.1:0-4582 GCA_043779865.1 Polaromonas sp. | reverse complement strand
TTTAAAACTGTTGGGCCCTTGCTCTGCCGCAATGATGACGGCCTTTTGGGGACTTTGGAGGGGTGGAGATTCAGAGCTGTTCATTTAGTGAACGCGATACTAACACGCCTTGATGGGAGAGCCCTCTCCCCCGCCCTCTCCTGGAGAGAGAGGGGGCCAAGCGGGGAATGTCGGGTTACGCCCTTTGGGCTAACCCGACCTACAAACTATCGTTTTAATAGCTGCTTACGTATACTGGACGGTGGCTAGAGGCTTATTTTGTATGTAATTTTGGCTGATGCGCTGCTCAGTAGCCCACCCGCAGCCATTAAAACGTCTCGGCATCGCGCAACGCCAGACCCTGCTGGTCTTTGGCTGACAGGCTGGGCTGCTGGTCAATAGGCCAATCAATGCCGATGGCGGGGTCATTCCACGCGATGCAGCGCTCATGTTCTGGCGCGTAATAGTCGGTGGTTTTATACAGAAACTCTGCCGAGTCGCTGGTCACCAGAAAACCATGCGCAAAACCTGCAGGCACCCAGTGCTGCTTGTAGTTGTCTTCGCTCAGTTCCATGCCGACCCACTTGCCAAATGTGGGTGAGCCTTTGCGGATATCCACCGCCACATCAAACACGGCGCCTCGCACCACGCGCACCAGCTTGCCCTGGGGCTGCTCGATTTGATAATGCAGCCCGCGCAGCACGCCTTTGGCGCTGCGGCTGTGGTTGTCCTGTACAAAGTTCAGGCCTAGACCGGTGGTTTCATCAAAAGCCTGCTGGTTAAAGCTTTCATAAAAAAAGCCCCGCGCATCACCAAACACCCTGGGCTCGATGATGAGAACATCGGCAATTGCCGTCGGCGTGACTTTCATGGCTGCGCTCCTTCCGTCAGCAAACGCTGCAAATATTGACCATAGCCATTCTTGGCCAGCGGCTGGGCCAGGTTTTCAAGTTGTTCAGAAGTAATGAAACCGTTGCGCCAGGCGATCTCCTCGGGGCAGGCAATTTTCAGGCCCTGGCGGTGCTCCAGCGTGGCAATGAACTGGCCGGCTTCGAGCAGGCTGTCATGCGTGCCGGTGTCCAGCCAGGCGTAGCCGCGCCTCATGATTTGCACGTCGAGCTGTCCCAGGTCCAGGTAGGCCTGGTTGACAGCAGTGATTTCCAGCTCGCCCCTGGCGCTGGGCTTGACGGCCCTGGCAATGTCAACGACCTGGCTGTCATAGAAATACAGGCCGGTGACGGCATAGTTGCTCTTGGGCTGGAGCGGCTTTTCCTCGATGCTGCTCGCCTTGCCGTTGACATCAAAGGCCACCACGCCGTAGCGCTCGGGGTCTTGCACATGGTAGGCAAACACCGTGGCGCCGCAGGTTTGCGTGTCGGCTTCGGCCAGCAGGGGCGCAAAGTCATGGCCGTGAAAGATGTTGTCGCCCAATACCAGCGCGCTCGGATGGTTTCCCACAAAGTTTTCGCCAATGAGAAAGGCCTGCGCCAGGCCATCGGGGCTGGCTTGCACGGCGTACTGCAAATTCATGCCCCACTGGCTGCCGTCGCCCAGCAGTTGCTCAAAGCGCGGCGTGTCCTGCGGGGTGCTGATGATCAGCACGTCGCGGATGCCGGCAAGCATGAGCGTACTGAGCGGGTAATAAATCATCGGCTTGTCATAGACCGGCAGCAGTTGCTTGCTGATGGCGAGCGTGGCCGGGTGCAAACGGGTGCCTGAGCCGCCAGCGAGGATGATGCCTTTGCGTTGGGTCATGGTGTGGTGTGTATCCTGCATTCAGTGTTTTACTTCAATATATGCCATGCCGAGTTCGGCGGCGATGGTATGGAGTTTTTTGTCTCGTGTCCAGAGCAAGGCGCCGCCGAGCCGGGCTGATGCCAGCAGATGAACGTCCACGTAGCCAATGCCTCGCCCCATCAAGGTTTGCTCGTCCACGAAAAACAGGACTTCCTTGCCAGTGGCAACCAGGATGGGAGGCAAAGCCTGCAGCAAGCCCAGTACTTCAGCGCGCGCCCGCAAATTCCCGCAGGCCAGTTCTCCCACCACAAACGGATGCACCCTCACCTGCCCGGCCTGGAGTGCCGCTGCCAGTTGCGCATCGCCTTGCCGAAGATGGTCAACCCACACCGAGGTATCCACCAGCATCATGCCGGGGCATTCCTGCGGCGCTCAATCGATTGCAATTGAGCTTCACTCCCGCCGAGCCGGGCCAGGCGGCGCGCGCTTTCACGCTGCACCAGCGCCAGCAGCGCCTCGCGAATCAACTGCGTCCGCTCGGTCAATCCACTGATTTGCTGCGCCTGCGCCAGCAAATCGTCATCAAGATTAATAGTAGTTCGCATAAAAGCTCCGATCAGGCATCAATTAAATCATCAAGTGATGACCGATGCTAAACCAGTATTTCTGCCAGCATCCTGTCCACGCCTTGCTGCCAGACCGGCAGGCTCAAGCCGAAGGTGGTTTGCAGACTGGCGGTGTCCAGGCGCGAATTGTGCGGGCGTTTCGCCGGCGTCGGAAAAGCGCTGGTGGGAACTGCGGCTACTTCTTTTGCTATTATTTTAATAGCTGGTTGCGCACGTTCCGCTTGCGCAAGCACATGTTTTGCGTAGCCATTCCAGGTGGTTTCGCCACTGGCCGCCAGATGGTAGAGCCCCGCGTCTTGCGGGCGCTGCATCAGCTGGCGGATGGCATGCGCCGTCACATCGGCCAGCAGCTCGGCACCGGTAGGCGCGCCCCACTGGTCGTTGATGACGGTCAGGCGTTCACGCTCCTGCGCCAGGCGCAGCATGGTTTTGGCAAAGTTGCCGCCGCGTGCCGCATAAACCCAGCTGGTGCGCAGAATCAGGTGACGCTTGCAGTGCTCGGCGATGAGCCGCTCGCCTTCGAGCTTGGTCTGGCCGTACACGCTGAGCGGGGCTGGCGTATCAGTCTCCAGCCACGGCCGGCTGCCGCTGCCGTCAAACACATAGTCGGTCGAGTAATGCACCAGCCAGGCGCCAAGCTGGTTGGCCTCTTGCGCCAGTACGCCGGGCGCCAGGGCATTGACGATGCGGGCCAGCTCGGGCTCGCTTTCGGCTTTGTCCACTGCCGTGTGTGCAGCGGCATTGACGATGAGGTCTGGCCGCACCGCTTGCACGGTGGCAGCCAGGCCTTGCAGGTTGCTCAGGTCGCCGCACAAGTCCTGGCTGTGCCGGTCCAGCGCGGTGACTTCACCCAGCGGGGCCAGGCTGCGCTGAAGCTCCCAGCCGACCTGGCCGTTTTTTCCGAGAAGGAGGATTTTCATGCGTTCAGATCTCGCGCACTTTTATTTTGGTCATGACTTCAATTACTTCAAATACTCGCCAGGCGTTGCAATGTATCCGGGAACCTTGCCGCCAGCATCAACAGGCGTCGGGCCGCGCCCGTAGGTTCAGCTCGGCCTTGCTCCCAGTTTTCCAGCGTTCGTTTGGACACACCCAATGCCTGCGCGAACTCAAATTGCGACATACCCGATTGCGCCCTCGCGGCCATCAGTTCCCAACGAGGGCCGGTAAGCAATTCCTCCTTTTCAACCGTACCGTCTGTCCGCTCAATCCGGCGCTGCACGGTGCCGTCAGGCTGGACTGCAAACACGGTCTTGCGCGCCCAGCGCCCAGCCTTTGCCTCGCGTACGGCACTCAGCAACTCAGCGCCTATATCGCGGTGAGCATCACGCTCCAGTAATTCTTTATCAGTCAATGCCATCTTCCAGTTCCTCACGTAAGGCCTTCAGCACATGACCCGACAGGGAGTCACGGGTGCTTTTGGAATAAATCACCAGCATCAAAATCTGGCCCCGGCGCGTACGCGCGTAGTAGCAGATACGCACACCGCCAGATTTGCCGGAACCCGCGCGTGCCCACCGCACCTTGCGTACGCCACCAGATCCCCGCACCAGATCACCGGCCTCTGGCGTTTCGCAGAGGTGTTCTTGCAGCGCGGTGTATTCCTCATCGTTTAAGTAATCCGGCAAATAGGCAGAAAACACAGACGTTTCAATAAACTCAAAATACAGCACTATTGTACGTTAATTGCGTATATCAAAGATCAACCAGCCGCGTATTGCGTCTGCACCCAGTCGCGGTAAGCGCCGCTTTGCACATGCGCCACCCACTCGGGGTTGGCAAGATACCACTGCACGGTCTTGCGAATTCCGGTTTCAAACGTCTCGGCAGGCTTCCAGCCCAATTCGCGCTCGATCTTGCTGGCGTCGATGGCATAGCGCCGGTCGTGGCCGGGCCGGTCCTTGACGTAGCTGATCTGCGTGCTGTAGCTGCTGCCGCCGGCCTTGGGACGCAGTTCATCAAGCAAGGCGCAGACCGTGTGGACAATCTCGATGTTGGGCTTTTCGTTCCAGCCGCCGACGTTGTACACCTCGCCCAGACGGCCGGCTGCCAGCACGCGGCGAATGGCGCTGCAGTGGTCCTTCACGTACAGCCAGTCACGCACCTGCATGCCGTCGCCGTACACCGGCAAGGCCTTGCCAGCCAGGGCGTTGACGATCATCAGCGGGATGAGCTTTTCAGGAAAATGGCAGGGGCCGTAGTTGTTCGAGCAGTTGGTGGTCAGCACCGGCAAGTCGTAG
>JAYWDL010000274.1:0-4586 GCA_043779865.1 Polaromonas sp. | reverse complement strand
ATGAAAATTTTCCGCGGCTACCAACACCCTCAGCTGGCGATGCAGTGTGCCCTGACCATTGGTAATTTTGACGGGGTACACCGGGGCCATCAGGCCATGCTGGCACTGCTGAAAAACGAGGCCCAGCACCGGGGCGTGCCCAGCTGCGCCATCAGCTTCGAGCCGCATCCGCGCGACTATTTCGCCGCTCTGGCGCGCAAACCTGAACTGGCGCCGGCGCGCATTGCCACGCTGCGCGACAAGCTTGGCGAACTCGCCCACTGCGGCATTGACCAATGCGTGATCTTGCCCTTCAATGCACGCCTGGCAGCGCAATCGCCCGAAGCATTCATTCAGGAAGTGCTGATGCGGGGCCTGGGCGCGCGCTATGTGCTGGTAGGCGACGATTTCCGCTTCGGTGCCAGGCGCGCAGGCGACTACGCCATGCTGGACACGGCGGGTGAGCGGCTTGGCTTTGATGTGGCGCGCATGAACAGTTACGAGGTGAGCAACACCCGCGTTTCGAGTTCGGCCGTGCGCGAAGCGCTGGCACAAGGCGATATGGGCCGGGTGGCTGCGCTGCTGGGCCGACCGTACAGCATCTCTGGCCATGTGGTGCATGGGCGCAAGCTGGGTCGGGAACTGGGTTTTCGCACGCTCAATCTGCGGTTTTCCCACTGGAAGCCGGCTGCCAGCGGAATTTTTGCGGTGCAGGTCCATGGCCTGGGTGAGCAGGCGCTGGCTGGCGTGGCCAATCTGGGCATCCGGCCTTCGCTCGTTCCCGACGACGTCAACGGCGGCCGCGTACTGCTTGAAACGCATTGCCTGGACTGGCCCGTCAGCCTTGGCGACGAAGGGGCATACGGTAAAATCATCCGGGTGGAACTGCTACACAAACTGCACGACGAATTGAAATACGACGGTCTGCAAAGCCTGAAAACAGGCATTGCCAAAGACTGCGACGATGCCCGCGCTTTTTTTGCCCAGTCGTTTTCTGCGTCGATGCACACCGAAACCAGCCACCAGACCACGCGCGACCGAATTTAGACGAACTCGTCGCCTGTGCATTTGCTCCCCGCCAGCCCCGGCGAACGGCTTCTTTTTTGCCTGCGTCCTGTGGCTTTGCCTCTTCAGGCTGCCTTCTCTCAAAGCGCCATCAAAACACCTCATGCTTGACAAAAAAAACGATTACCGCAGCACCCTGAATCTGCCCGACACTCCTTTTCCGATGCGCGGCGACCTCCCCCGGCGTGAAGCCGGCTGGGCCCAGGAATGGGAAGAGCAAGGCATTTACAAAAAATTGCGCGCCGCGCGCTGCAGCGCTCCGAAGTTTGTGCTGCACGATGGCCCGCCGTATGCCAATGGAAAAATCCATATCGGCCACGCCGTCAACAAAATCCTCAAAGACATGATTGTCAAGGCGCGCCAGCTCAAGGGGCTTGACGCGATTTATGTGCCGGGCTGGGACTGCCATGGCCTGCCGATTGAAAACGCGATTGAAAAACTGCATGGCCGCAGCCTGCCGCGCGATGAGGTGCAGGCTAAAAGCCGCGCCTTTGCGACCGAGCAGATTGCCGGCCAGATGGCCGATTTCAAGCGCCTGGGCGTGCTCGGCGAATGGGACAACCCCTACCGGACCATGGATTTCGGCAACGAAGCCAATGAAATCCGCGCCCTCAAACGCATCATGGAACGCGGCTTTGTCTACCGTGGCCTGAAACCCGTGTACTGGTGTTTTGACTGCGGATCGTCGCTGGCAGAGTTTGAAATCGAATACGCCGACAAGAAATCGCAAACGCTCGATGTCGGCTTCAAATGTGCCGAGCCTGACAATCTCGCCGCAGCGTTTGGCTTGAAAAGCCTGGCCAAAGATGCCTTCGCCGTCATCTGGACCACCACCGCCTGGACCATCCCCGCCAACCAGGCGCTCAACCTCAACCCTGAGCTGGACTACGCGCTGGTCGACACCGAACGCGGCATCTTGCTGCTGGCAGCCGTGCTGGTCGAAAAATGCTTGGCACGTTATCAGCTCACCGGCACCGTACTGGCTACGACGCAAGGCAAGAACCTGGCGCTGCTCAATTTCATGCATCCGTTCCATGACGTCGATGCAGGCTACCGGCGCTTCAGCCCGGTGTTCCTGGCCGACTACGCCACCGCCGACGACGGCACGGGTATCGTGCATTCCTCTCCAGCCTACGGGGTGGAAGACTTTAACTCCTGCGTCGCCAACGGCATGGCCTATGACGACATCCTCAATCCGGTGCAGGGCAATGGCCGCTACGTCGATGACTTGCCGCTGTTTGGCGGGCTCAACATCTGGAAAGCCGCGCCGCTGGTCATCGAAAAACTGCGCGAACACGGCCGCCTGTTTGCCACGCGCGACATCCTTCACAGCTACCCGCACTGCTGGCGCCACAAGACGCCGGTAATCTACCGGGCTGCGGCCCAGTGGTTTATTCGCATGGACGAGGAAACATCGGGCACCCAGGGCGTATTCACCAAGGACAAGGCGAGCAAGACCCTGCGCCAGTTGGCGCTGGCCGCCATTGAAGAAACCCGCTTTTACCCCGAAAACGGCAAGTCCCGCCTGCAGGGAATGATTGCCGGCCGGCCCGACTGGTGCATCAGCCGCCAGCGCAACTGGGGCGTGCCGCTGCCCTTCTTCATCCACACCGCCACCGGCGAATTGCATCCGCGCACCATGGACATCCTGGACCAGGCGGCCGACATGGTGCAGGCCGGCGGCATCGAGGCCTGGAGCAAGGCGAGCGCCGAATCCATCATCGGTGCCGACGCGCCCGACTACATCAAGAGCACCGACATTCTCGACGTCTGGTTTGACTCGGGCACCACGCATGACCACGTTCTGAAGCACAGCCACGCAGCGCAATCGACCTGGCCGGCCGATTTGTACCTCGAAGGCCACGACCAGCACCGCGGCTGGTTCCATTCCTCGCTGCTCACGGCCTGCGCCATGTATGACCACGCGCCGTACAAAGGCCTGCTGACGCACGGCTTCACGGTCGATGGCAAGGGCCGCAAGATGAGCAAGAGCGAAGGCAATGTCGTGGCGCCGCAAGAGGTCTCAGGCAAGCTGGGGGCCGAAATCATTCGTCTGTGGTGCGCCTCGACCGATTACTCGGGTGATCTGGCCATTGACGACAAGATACTGGCGCGCGTGGTCGATGCCTACCGCCGCATTCGCAACACGCTTCGCTTTTTGATGGCCAATGTGAGCGATTTTGATCCGGCCAAAGACGCCGTCCCGTTTGACGAAATGCTGGAGATCGACCGCTATGCGTTAAGCCGCGCGGCGCAACTGCAGGCCGATATTCTGGCGCATTACGAGGTCTATGAATTCCAGCCGGTCGTCTCAAAACTGCAGATTTACTGCAGCGAAGACCTGGGCTCGTTTTACCTCGACATCCTGAAAGACCGGCTCTACACGACCGGTCCCAAGTCGCTGGCGCGGCGCAGCGCGCAAACGGCGCTGCACGCGATCACTCACGCCATGCTGCGCTGGATGGCGCCGTTTTTGAGCTTCACGGCGGAAGAGGCGTGGAAGATTTTTGGCCAGTCGGAGTCGATCTTTCTTGAGACGTATGCCGAACTCCCGGTGCCCGACGAAGCGTTGCTGGCCCGGTGGTCGCGCATCCGCGAGATTCGCGATGCCGTCAACAAGGACATCGAAGCCCTGCGCGCTGATGGCAAGGTCGGCTCGTCGCTGCAGGCCAATGTGGCGCTGCAAGTGAATGCTGACGACCATGCGTTGCTGGCCAGCCTGGGCGATGACATGAAGTTTGTGCTCATCACATCCGCTATTTATTTGATAGCTGGAAGCGCTTTGCAGTCGAGCGTAATTGCCAGTTCTGCCATCAAATGCGAACGCTGCTGGCATTACCGCGATGACGTAGGCGTTGACCCGGCGCATCCGACGATTTGCGGCCGCTGCACCAGCAACCTGTTTGGCGCCGGTGAAGACCGGAAATTCGCATAATGGCCACCAAAACGAGCTCCAAGACAAGCTACAAGAAACCGTCTTCCAGCAGCAGCCTGTTGCCCTGGCTGGGCCTGGCGCTGCTTTTGCTGATTGCCGACCAGTTCACCAAGGTGCTGATTCTGGGCTACTACCGGCTGGGAGACACAACCTACGTGACCAGCTTTTTCAACGTCGTGCGGGTCCACAATACCGGCGCGGCCTTTTCCTTCCTGGCGTCCGCGTCCGGCTGGCAGCGCTGGTTTTTTACCGCCATCGGTTTTGCAGCGGCGGTTTTCATTGTCTGGATGCTCAAATCACATGCGGGGCAAAAGCTGTTTTCATTTGCCATGGCCTGCATTCTGGGCGGCGCGATTGGCAATGTCATAGACCGCACGCTGCACGGCTATGTGGTGGACTTTCTGGATTTCCACTACGGCGGCTGGCATTTTCCAGCCTTCAATGTGGCAGACAGCGCCATCACCATCGGTGCGGTCTGCCTGATCCTGGATGAGCTGCTGCGCGTGCGGCGGGGGAAATAAGCCCCCACGCTTGTCGCTTCGCGTATTGCGCTGCCCCCCGAGGGGGCTAATTTTCCTGGGGGCGGCCCGGCGGAAAATTGTCGCCC
>JAYWDL010000273.1:0-4605 GCA_043779865.1 Polaromonas sp. | reverse complement strand
AGCCACCCAGCCCGATGAAATGAATGCGCTTGATGGCGTGCTTCATCGTGCAAGCTCCTCGCAGGCAGCCACAACACGGGCAGTGGCATTAATTTTTTGCATGGTTTTGGCCTGTAGCGCAAACAGGACAAGCGTAGTACGCTCTGTTTTTTGTAGCATTATCGCAAGTTTTTCGGGTGTGAGATCACGTTGTTGCGCCAGCCAGCCACCACCCTGCGCCACCAGAAACTTCGCATTGACAGTCTGATGGTCATCCACAGCCGCCGGAAACGGGACAAACAGCGCCGCAGCCCCTACGGCGGCAATCTCGGTTACGGTGCTGGCGCCGGAGCGGCAGATGATGAAGTCGGCATCGGCAAAGGCCTGGGCGGTGTCTTCAATGAAGGGCGTCAGTTCGGCCTGTACGCCAGCGGCCAGGTAATTGGCACGGAGCGCTTCAATCTGGCGGGCTCCGCTTTGATGGATGACCTGGGGGCGTGCTGCCGCCGGAATCAGCGCAATGGCTTTAGGCACCAGCTCGTTCAGGGCTGCAGCGCCCAGGCTGCCACCCACCACCAGCAGCTTGAGCGGCCCACTGCGTCCGGCAAAGCGGATCGCCGGGTCTGGCTGCGTGGTAAAGGCCGGCCGAAGGGGATTCCCCACCCATTCGGCCTTCTTGAGCACACCGGGGAAGGCTGTGAAAACGCGGTCAGCCACGCTGGCCAGCAGCTTGTTGACCGTTCCGGCCACCGAGTTCTGCTCATGCAGGATCAGCGCCTTGCCCAGCAGCACACTCATCATGCCGGCCGGAAAGCTGATGTAGCCGCCCATACCCACCACCACATCGGGCTTGATGCGCCGGATAAGCTGCACGCTCTGCCAGAAAGCTTTAAGCAGACGCAGCGGTAATAGCACCAGGGTGACCGGACCTTTGCCACGCACGCCGGAAAAATCGATAGCTTCAAACGCAAATCCGCGTGGAGGCACCAGCTGGCTTTCCATGCTGGGACGGCCTGTGCTACCCCGCCCGCCCAGCCAGTAAACGCGCCAGCCACGCTCACGCAAGGCTTCGGCCACGGCCAGGCCGGGGAAAATATGGCCGCCGGTACCGCCGGCCATGACCAGGGCGCAGCGCTGCCGGTTCATACGCGGCCTCCACGCATCAAAACCCGATTCTCGTAATCAATTCTGAGCACGACCGCCAGTGCAATCAGGTTCATCACAATGGCCGAGCCGCCATAACTCATCAAGGGCAGTGTCAGGCCCTTGGTAGGCAAGGCACCGAGGTTCACGCCGATGTTGATGAAAGTCTGAAAACCCATCCAGATGCCGACACCCTGGGCGACCAGCCCGGCAAACAGCCGGTCGAGCGCGATGGACTGGCGGCCAATGTGCATGATGCGGCGAATCATCCACAGGAACAGGCCGATGACTACCAGCACACCCACCAGACCAAACTCTTCGCCAATCACGGCCATCAAAAAGTCGGTATGCGCTTCAGGCAGCCAGTGGAGCTTTTCGATGCTGCCGCCCAGGCCGACGCCGAAGATTTCACCCCGGCCGAAGGCAATCAAGGAGTGCGAAAGCTGGTAGCCCTTGCCCATCGAGTATTTGTCGCTCCAGGGGTCCATGTAGGCAAAAATGCGCTCACGCCGCCATTCACTGAACATCACCATCATGCCAAAGGCGACCACCACCACGGCCGCAATCAGAAAGAACATGCGGGCATTGACGCCGCCCAGAAACAAAATGCCCATGGCGATGACCGAAATCACCATGAAAGCGCCCATGTCGGGCTCGGCAAGCAGCAACACGCCCACAATCCCTACCGCAAACGCCATCGGCAGCACGGCGCGAAAGAAGCGTTCCTTGACTTCCATCTTGCGCACCATGTAATCGGCCGCATACAGAAGAACTGCAAATTTCGCCAGCTCCGAAGGCTGGAAGTTCATGATCCCGAGCGAAATCCAGCGGCGCGCCCCATTGACGCCCTTACCGATAAGAGGAATCAGCACCAGCCCCAACAGCACCAGCGAGCCCACGAATAACCAGGGCGCCATTTTTTCCCAGGTCACCATCGGAACCTGAAACGCCAGCATTGCCGCAATGAAAGCGACGCACAGCGACAGCACATGCCGGGTCAGGAAGTGAGTATGGGCATAGCGTGCAAATTTGGGGTTGTCAGGCATCGCAACCGATGCCGAATACACCATGATCAGGCCCCATATCAGCAACGCCGCCGTAACCCAGACCAGTGCCCAGTCAAGTCCTGACATGCGCACTGGCGTCGCCAGCTTTCCAGGAAGACTACGGCCGCCCAAGCGGACTGGCAGGGCATCCGAAGCGGCCTTGCCGAAGCCGGAAAACCAGCCAGAAGAACGCGTTTTGGCGGTCACAGCACAGCTCCCTGTTCTTCGGCCAGACCCTGCACCGCGTCACAAAAGACCCGGGCGCGGTGCTGGTAGTTGTCGAACATGTCAAAACTGGCGCAGGCGGGCGACATCAAAACAGCGTCACCGGATTGCGCCAGCCCGGCTGCCATGCTGACCGCTTCCTGCAGGGACCCGGCGTCCAGCAGTGCAACCTGTGTGCCTTGCAACGCGGCTCTGATGAGAGGCGCGTCACGGCCTATCAGCACCACGGCCCGGGCATGGCGCGACACAGGATCGGCCAGCGGCGAGAAGTCCTGTCCCTTGCCTTCGCCGCCCAGAATCAACACCAGTTTGCGCTCGGCGCCCAAGCCGGCGAGAGCGGCGACGGTGGCGCCGACATTGGTGCCCTTGCTGTCGTCAAAATACTCGACCTCATCCAGAACGGCCACCGACTCCACCCGATGCGGCTCGCCCCGGTATTCGCGCAAGCCATGCAGCATGGGCGCCAGCGGGCATCCCACGGCAACCGCCAGGCCGAGTGCGGCGAGCGCATTGGTGGCGTTGTGGCGACCGCGGATACGCAAGGCCTCCAGCGGCATCAGGCGCTGGATGTGCAGCACCAGGTCTTCAGTCTTGCGGCGCTTGACGGTCTCATCGGCCTCTGCCGCCCGCACCAGCCATGCCATGCCATTGACGGTTTCAATACCGTAGTCGCCCGGGCGCCTGGGCGCGTCGCTGCCAAACGTCAGGTAGCTCCGCGCCTGTTTGCCTTTAACCAGTGCAGGCAATGCTGCCATCACCAAGGGATCATCGCGGTTGAGCAGCATGAGGCCGCCGCTGCCATAGACATTCGCCTTGGCGGCGATATAGGCCGGCAGGGTTTCGTGCCAGTCGAGGTGATCCTGGCTGATATTGAGGACTGTTGCCACGGTGGGCTCGAAGTTTCTGACGCCGTCCAGCTGAAAACTCGACAGTTCCAATACCCAGACTTCAGGGAAATCCAAAGCTTCATCGCCCAGTTTTTCATCCAGCTTTTCAGCCAGGGTATCAAGCAGCGTCGGCCCGATATTGCCCGCCACGACCACTGATTTTCCGGCGTGCTGCACCAGCTGACCGGCGAGTGAAGTCACTGTGGTTTTGCCATTGGTGCCGGTGATGCCAATCACCCTGGGCGCATAAGCCTGGTCTGCTTTCAAATCGGCCAGCGCCTGCGCGAACAGGCTGAGTTCGTTGCCGCAGGGAATGCGCTGCGCCTCAGCCGCAGCCATGACACCGCTTACAGAGGCAGGCGACAGGCCCGGGCTTTTGAGCACCAGGTCGAAGGCAGCACCCGCCAGCAGCGCCTCGTCCATCCCGGCATGCACAAATTTTGCCTCCGGCACACTGGCCTGCAGAGGCGCCAATTGCGGCGGCACGGGCCGTGTATCGGCCACGGTGACCTGCGCGCCGCAGCGGACACACCAGCGCGCCAGGGCCAGTCCCGAAGCGCCCAGCCCCAAAACAAGAATGTTTTTTTGCGCCAGATTTTTCATCTCAGCTTGAGCGTTGAAAGGCCCACCAGACACAGCAGCATGGTGATGATCCAGAAACGGACAACCACTTGAGTTTCCTTCCAGCCGCATTTTTCAAAGTGGTGATGCAGTGGCGCCATCTTCAGGAGGCGACGCCCTTGGCCGTAGCGTCTTTTCGTGTACTTGAACCAGCTCACCTGCAACATCACCGAAAGCGCCTCGACGACAAAAATGCCGCCCATGATCGCCAGCACAATTTCCTGTCGAACAATGACGGCAATGGTGCCTAATGCCGCACCCAGTGCAAGTGCGCCGACATCGCCCATGAACACTTGCGCAGGGTGCGTGTTGAACCACAAAAACGCCAAGCCGCTGCCGGCCATAGCCGCACAAAAAATCAACAACTCACCAGAACCGGGAATATGCGGGAAGAAAAGGTACTTTGAAAAAACTGCGCTTCCGGTCACGTAAGCAAAGATTCCCAAAGCCGAGCCAACCATAACCACGGGCATGATGGCAAGTCCGTCAAGTCCATCGGTTAGGTTCACCGCGTTGCTGGAACCAACTATCACCAGATAGGTCAATATAACGAAACCGAATACGCCCAACGGGTAGCTGACTTCTTTGACAAATGGCACAAGCAACCCGGCTTTCGGTGGCAAGTTCACATCAAAACCTGATTGCACCCAACTTATAAAAAGTCCCAACACGCGTGTGTTCGAGCTTTCCGAAATACTAAAAAC
>JAYWDL010000272.1:0-4608 GCA_043779865.1 Polaromonas sp. | reverse complement strand
GTCGGCTCGGGCGGCGGCGGCGGGCGTTTCGGCCTGGCTTATTTCGACGACGCGCAAATCGGCGAGTATGTCGATGCCGCCGTGAATGCAGCGCTGACCAACCTGGATGCGCGCCCCGCGCCGGCCGGCCAGATGACGGTGGTGCTCGGCTCGGGCTGGCCCGGCATCTTGCTGCACGAAGCCATCGGCCACGGCCTGGAGGGCGACTTCAACCGCAAGGGCTCCAGCGCATTTGCAGGCCGCATTGGCGAGCGTGTAGCGGCCAAAGGCGTGACGGTGCTCGATGACGGCACGATTGCTGACCGCCGTGGCTCATTGAATGTGGACGATGAAGGCAATGCCAGTCAGCGCAATGTGCTGATCGAGGACGGCATTTTGAAAGGCTACATCCAGGATTCGATGAATGCGCGCCTGATGAACGTCAAGCCCACTGGCAATGGCCGGCGCGAAAGCTACGCCCATGTGCCGATGCCGCGCATGACCAACACCTACATGCTGAGTGGTGACAAGGCGCCTGAAGAAATCGTGGCAAGCATCAAAAAAGGCCTGTACGCCACCAATTTCGCCGGTGGCCAGGTCGATATCACCTCGGGCAAGTTTGTGTTCTCTGCCAGCGAAGCGTTCTGGGTTGAAAATGGCAAGATCCTGTATCCCGTCAAGGGCGCGACGATTGTCGGCAACGGCCCCGACGCGCTGACCCGCGTCACCATGATCGGCAATGACATGCAGCTCGACAGCGGCGTTGGCACCTGCGGCAAGGAAGGCCAAAGCGTACCGGTTGGCGTCGGCCAGCCGACCTTGCGGATTGACGGGCTGACGGTGGGGGGCACCGCCTGATTCTGCCTCTTGGTTGAGTTGGCTCAGGCCCCCGAAAGAAGGCGCTCCCTCAATTCGCGCTTGAGCAGTTTTCCATTGGCGTTGCGGGGCAGGGGCGACAGCATGAAGCTGATGGCATCGGGGACCTTGTAGTCGGCCAGGTCGCGACGGCACAAGGCCTTGAGTTCTTCTGCGAGCGCCTCGCTGGGCAGGCCATCAGCGCTGACATGCACAAAAACATGAACCCGTTCACCCAGAACGGGGCAGGGCACACCCACTGCCGCGGCTTCCAGAACGCAGGGATGCCCCATCAGGCAATTTTCGACTTCCACCGAAAACACCTTGTAGCCGCCCCGGTTGATCATGTCCTTCTTGCGGTCGTGCACGCGCAGAAACCCGGCCGGATCCATGGTGCCGATATCGCCGGATTTCCAATAGCCGCCGCAGAACGACAGCGCGTCGGCCTGCGGGTTGTTCCAGTAGTGTGGAACCACCATGGGCCCGCTGATCCAGACTTCGCCGCTCTGTCCGGGTGGCACCTCGCGGCCTTCGTCGTCCATGATGCGAATGTCGGCACAGGGCAGGGCGACGCCGACCGCGTCCAGCGTGGGCGAACCTGGTGGCGTCATGGTGGCTGGAGAGGTGGTTTCTGTTGCGCCGTAGACGTTGAAAAGCCGTATGGTCGGGCAATCCCGCCCCAGTTGCTCGATCGTGCTGACGGGCATGGGAGCACCACCGAATCCGCCCAGCCGCCATGCGCTCAGGTCGAGTGTGGCGAATCCGGGTTCGCGCAGACAAAGCGCATACATGGCCGGCACCATGAGGGTGTAGCTCATGCGTTCGCGCGCGGCCAGTTGCAGACAGGCTGCCGCCTTGAACTCACGCAGGATGATCACGCATCCCGCGACCGTACTCATGGCCGCAATGATTGCAATAATGCCGGTTACATGCGAGCCAGGCACTGCCAGCACCGCGCGTTCGCCAGCCTCCAGACCCAGGCAGATCTGGTAGTGCAGGGCCGAATGGACCACATTGAAATGGGTGATCACGGCGCCTTTTGGCTGTCCCGTGGTGCCCGAGGTGTAGAGAATGATAGCGGGTGCCTCCTCCTGCTCCACCTCTTCGCGCAAAGACGGTGCAAGGGCCGGGGTGAGAAGGCTTTCCCATGACGTTGACAGCTCTGTCTGCGGGGCTTCAGATCCATCAGCGCTGGTGCACAGTACCTGGATCAGCGCAATGCCATGGTCCGGTTGCGCCGGCAGCAGGCGCGCCAGGTCGGCCTGCGCAATCACGGCGCGCGCGCCGCACTGGTCGAGGACGAAGCCCACACCCTTGGCCGAGTCGCGCGTGCTCATGGGCACGGCTACCGCACCGAGCTGCGCAATGCCATACAGCGCCAGCACGAACTCGGCCCGATTGCCCATCAGTAAAGCCACCCGGTCGCCGGGGTTCACGCCCAGGCGCTGCAGGCCCTGGGCAACGCGCGCGCTGGTGTCCTGAAGTTGCTGCCAGGTCCAGCGTTGATCACCGTCCACCAGTGCTTCAGCATCGGGATGGCGCGCTGTGGCTTCGCGCAGCATGGTGGCGAGCCCCGCAGGGCGCGGCGCGAAGCAGCGCACCACGCGTGAATTGAAGTGAGCTTCGCACCGCAACGCCTGCGCAGCGGGTAGCGGCCAATGGGTAAGTGTGGTGCTGTTGTGATCCATCTGTGCCGCCGTGATTTCAATGGCCGTTGGCACCACGTTCGATCACAATTTCAGTGTCGAGCAGGTGGCGTGAGTGGTTCAGGTCCGATTGACTGATCAGCACCGAAAGGCCGCTGCCGCGCATTTTTCCCACCACTTCGGAGAGTCTTTGCGACAGCGCCGGCGCCACGCCCTCGAAAGGTTCGTCGAGCAGCAGAAGGCGCGTGCCCACCGCCAGGGCTCTAGCCAGGGCAACCAGCTTTTGCTGTCCGCCCGACAGCAACAAGGCTTTGCGTGCGCGCATGTCCACCAGTTCTGGTAACACCGAATAAACCAGTTCCAGTCGTTCGGCAAGGACCAGGCTGCGTGACACCCACAGTGGCAGGCAGATGTTTTCCTCCACCGTCAGCTCGGGCACCAGCCCGCGGTCTTCCGGCATGTAGCCGATGCCCAAGGCGGCACGCTCGTGAGGGGCCAGGGCGCCGAGATCGACGTCGCCGAAGTGCAGGCTGCCTTCGCGCAGCGCAAGGTGGCCCATGATGGTCCGCATGACGCTGGTCTTGCCAGCTCCGTTGCGCCCGACCAGGCCCACCAGGCTGCCGGGCTCGACGGTGATCGAGAACTGCCGCAGGACATCGACGTTCTGGATGGCCACGACGGCCTGTGAGAGTCTGATCATGCTGCAACCCCCGCAGTCGATCGCACTGAGCCAGTGACATAGCGCTGCACTTCAGCGTCTTCAAGTACCACAGCCGGGGAGCCGTCAGCAATTACGCGGCCACTGTAAAACGCTATGACGCGCGATGCGTAACGCTCCACGATGTCCATGTCGTGCTCAACAAACACCACGGTTACGGGCCGGCCCTGCGCGCCCCGGTCAATCGCATTGATGACCGTATCCATGGTCATGAACTTCTCGTCCGCGCTGACGCCGCTGGTGGGCTCGTCAAGCATCAACAGTTTTGGATGCCCGGTCAGCGCCATGGCGATGTCAAGCAGTTTGCGAACACCGCCGGGAAGTTCCATGACGGGTCGTGACGCGTGTTGTGCGAGGTCAAAACGCTTTAGCAAGCTGTGGCACTCGGCCACGGCAGCGGGTTCGCGGTCTGAGCGAAAAAACGAGCGATCACCGCGGCTGCAATGCAGCGAGGCCAGCATGTTGTCCAGCACCGACATGTGCATGCACAGCTGGGGAATCTGAAACGAGCGGGCCACGCCCCGGTGCGTGATCTCGCGGGGTGCCAGCGCGGTGATGTCTTCACCGTCCAGCACGATCTGCCCCGATGAGGGTTTCAGGTAACCCGTGACCATGTTGACGAACGTGGTCTTGCCGGCGCCGTTGCTGCCGATCAGGCAGACACGTTCGCCGGTGGCGATGTCGATCGATATGTTGGCGGCCGCTACCACCGCGCCAAAGCTGCGGTTGAGGTTTTTGGCGGACAAAAGAAGTGTTCGGCTTAGGTTCACGGCGACTCAGTCCTTGGTCTGTCGTTTGGGCAGCAGCCGGTACATTTGCGAGCCCAGCCCGTCCGGCAGGAAACGGATGACCAGCAACAGGAAAATGCCCAGCGCCAGCTGCCAGGTGTTGGGAAAGTAGGCACTGGAAAATGAGCGCACCAGCTCCAGCAGCAAGGAGCCGATGAATACAGCGGTCACGCTTTGGTAGCCCGCCAAAATTGCCACGAATACAAACTCTCCCGAGGTCGTCCAGTAGCTGAAGTTGGGGTCAATATGGCCGAGCGCCAGAACGCTCAACGCGCCGCCAAGGCCACCCACAAATGCTGCCAGCAGATAGTTCCAGGCCACAAGGTTGACGACCGACATGCCGAGGTACTCCACCCGCAGTTCGTTCTCGCGAACCGCCAAAGACAACAAGCCGCGCGTTGAATCGCAATAAATGCGCGCCAGCCCGGCCATCAGGCAACTGATGCCCGCAGTGACGCCCCACAGCAGCAAGGTGGACTGCGCCGCTTCTGGTCGAAAGCCGAACAGCGTCGGGCGCGTCACATTGAAGCCGTCAGAGCCGCCCAGCGCGTTGGTTTTCATCAAAATCCCATACAACACCATCGACAGCGCCAGCGTCAGCATGGCAAAGAAAATTCCACGG
>JAYWDL010000271.1:0-12597 GCA_043779865.1 Polaromonas sp. | reverse complement strand
TGATGGAACGCAGCTCTTGCGGCAAGGCGTTGTACTTGGCCTTGTTGAAGAGAATCTCGAACTGCTCGCCGGTCTGGTGGAAGCTTTGCAGCATGCAGTTTTTGACGACATCAGGAAAGCCCAGAATGCGGTCGCTGGTGGGGTTGTTGTACTCTGCGGCGTCAATCAGGCCGCGATCCAGCGCCGGCACGATTTCGCCGCCGGGCAGCGGATTCACCGCCGTGCCCATCTCGGTGAAGATGTCGACCGCCAGCCCGACAGTACGGAACTTCAGGCCTTTCATGTCTTCCACTTTGGTGACCGGCTTCTTGAACCAGCCCAACGGTTGCACGGTCATGGGGCCGTACAGGTAGGACACGACGTCCATGTTGAGTGATTTGTAGATTTCGTCAAGGATTGCCTTGCCACCACCGTAGTTGTGCCAGGCCAGAACCTGGTTGGCATCCATGCCATAGCCGGGACCTGAGCCCCACAACGCGACCGCCGTGCTCTTGCCGTAGTGATAAGATAGCGTGCCGTGGCCGCCATCGAGCGTGCCCTTGTTGACGGCTTCCAGCAGCTGGAATGCAGGCACCACTGCACCAGAGGGCAAGACCTCAATCTTCAGGCGACCACCAGCCATGTCATTGACCTTTTTGGCAAAGTCATTGGCGTATTCGTGGAAGATGTCCTTGGCCGGCCAGGTGCTCTGGAAGCGCAAGGTCGTCGTCTGCGCCATCGCAATCATGGGTGCCGACATTGCGCCAGCTGCCACTGCAGCGCTTTTCAGCAGACCGCGCCTGCGTGGGCTTTTGCTATCTGTCATGAATTGTCTCCTGTTTGTTTTAAAAGCACGAAAACGTATCATTGGACATCGCAGAATGCTGGCAAAGAGGGTTTACACCAAGGTTTGGCTGCCAATGCTGCCGCTTGTCCCGGATGGGTGTTGCGGGTTAACACGTAGATTCACCCTTGGTGCGACGCACCGTGGCGGTACGTTTGGTCAGATTGAGGCGCGTCATGAAATATTTTTTGATGGGGCTATAAAAAAGTTCATTGCTTTTTCCGCCTTTTCCTGGCGATTTGCTGAAAACACCTAAGACAACATACGGTCAAGTCGGATAGATTACGCAGTTGCCACATGGCTCTTGAAAAGCCACAGTTGCGTAGTCGCCTTTATCCACGTCGCTTCGACCTGCGTGCATACCCAACCTATTTATCAACCTGGAGACAATATGAAGATTCGTTTTGCAAAATTGGCCATCGCGTCAGTTGTTTTGAGCTTTGCCGGACTTGCCACTGCCGCCGACCCGATCAAGATCGGCGTTTCAGGCCCCTTCACCGGCGGCTCGTCGTCGATGGGTGTGAGCATGCGTGACGGCGTCAGGCTGGCGGTTGAGGAAATCAATAAATCCGGTGGCGTAATAGGCCGCAAGCTGCAGGTTGTCGAGCGCGATGACGAAGCCAAAAACGAGCGCGGCGTGCAGATCGCCCAGGAGCTGATCAACAAGGAAAAAGTGACAGCAACCGTTGGCTACATCAACACTGGCGTGGCACTGGCTTCGCAGCGCTTTTTCCAGGAGGCCAAGATTCCGGTGATGAACAACGTGGCCACTGGCAGCGTCATCACGACGCAGTTCAAGGACCAGCCCGAAAACTACATCTTCCGCAACTCGGCCAATGACAGCATCCAGGCGCCGATGATCGTGGAAGAGGCCGTAACACGCCGCGGCTTCAAAAAGGTCGCGATTCTTGCCGACTCGACCAATTACGGCCAGCTTGGCCGCGAAGACCTGGAAAAAGCACTGGCCGCCAAGGGCGTGAAACCGGTGGCGGTCGAGAAGTTCAACATCAAGGATGTGGACATGACGGCCCAGCTGCTCAAGGCCAAGGAAGCCGGTGCAGACGTAGTGCTGACTTATGCCATTGGCCCCGAGCTGGCGCAAATTGCCAACGGCATGACCAAGCTGGGCTGGAAGGTGCCCATGGTCGGCAGCTGGACGCTCTCGATGGCCAACTACATCGACAATGCCGGCCCGGGCGGTGAAGGCGCGCGCATGCCGCAAACTTTCATCCAGGAGGGTGACACACCCAAGCGCAAGGCCTTCATTGATGCGTATTTGAAAACGTTCAAGCCGAAGAACAACCGCATTGACTCGCCAGTGTCGGCTGCGCAGGGCTATGACTCCATCTTCCTGCTCGCGGCCGCCATCAAGCAGGCGAACAGCACTGACGGCCCTAAAATCCGTGAAGCGCTGGAAAACCTGAACACCAAGGTCGAAGGCGTGGTAACGACGTACGACAAGCCTTTCACCAAGGACGACCATGAAGCCATTACTGCCAACATTCCCGTGATTGGTGAAGTCAAGCAAGGCCGGGTGGTATACGCCTATGCCGAAGACATGAAAAAAGGCGGTGAAACGCGTATGAAAGATGCCAAGGCCAAAGCGGCAGCACCTGCTGTCAAGAAGTAAACTGGCTTGAGAAACAGCACCGCGCCAGCTGATTCGGCTTTCGCGGTGTTTTTTTATGTCGAGCGTCACAAGGGTCAGCGTGAACAGACCCCGAACCCTTTTACGGAACTGAATTTATGGAAATCCTGCTTCAACTTGTCTACAGCGGTATTGCACTGGGCATGATCTATGCGGTCATTGCTTTCGGCTACCAATTGACTTTTCAGACCTCCGACACCCTTAACTTCGGTCAGGGCGATGCGCTCATGCTGGGCGCGATGGTTGGTTTGACGCTGGTCAATCTGGGCGTGAATTACTGGCTGATGATACCGATGGTCATTGTGTTCGGCTTGTTGCAGGGCAGCCTGGTCGAGCGCATCGGCGTGCGTCCTGCCATCAAGATCAAGAGCGAGTTCGGCTGGATCATGTCGACCATCGCGCTGGGAATCATTTTCAAGAATGTGGCCGAGAACATCTGGGGCAGGGACGACCTGAAATTCCCCTCGCCGCTGCCGGAAGCGCCCCTGAAAATCATGGGTGCCAACGTGTTGCCAATGGAGATTCTTGTGGTCGTCGGCGCTATTTTGATGATGCTGGCGGTGGAATTTTTCAACCGCAAGACGATTTACGGCAAGGCGGTGGTTGCCACCTTCAATGACCGCGATGCCGCCAAGCTGATGGGCATCAACACCGGTCTGGTCATCACCTTCTCCTATGCGCTGTCCTCCGCCACGGCCGCCTTTGCCGGTGTGTTGATTGCGCCGCTGACGCTGACGGGCGCCACCATGGGCTCGGTGCTGGGCCTGAAGGCTTTTGCGGTCGCCATTATTGGCGGGCTGACCAGCGGCATGGGCATTATTGTCGGCGGCATTATTTTGGGCGTGGCTGAAACCACCACCGGGTTTTACCTTTCCACCGGCTACAAGGACGTTCCCGGACTGGTCCTGCTGCTGCTGGTGCTGGCCTTCAAGCCGGCCGGCCTGTTCGGTAAAAACGCGATCAAGAAAGTTTGAAGATGAACCGCAAGACCCTTGTTGCCGCCGTGATCGGACTGGCATTGCTGGCGGCTGTGCCGCTCATGACCAGCAACTCCTATTACATCCACATGGTCGGCACGATCATGATTTACGCGATCCTGCTGTACGGCCTGGACATCGTGGTCGGCTATACCGGCCAGGTTTCGCTGGGCCATGCCGGCCTGTTTGGTGTCGGCTCCTACACGGCAGGCGTGCTGTTCATGAAGCTGGGCGCGCCGCTGTGGCTCATCATTCCGGCCAGCATTGGCGTGACCGCCGGTTTTGGCGCCTTGCTGGCCTTGCCAGCGCTGCGCGTGACCGGGCCTTATCTGGCGATGGTGACGCTGGCGTTCGGCACCATCATCCAGATCCTGATCAACGAGATGACCTTCCTCACCGAAGGCCCGCTCGGCATCACGATTCCCAAGCCTTCCGTCGCCGGCTATCAGTTCAGCGAGCATGGCTTTTACTGGCTGGTGTTTGCGCTGATGGTGATTTCGCTGGTCGTGGTGGACCGCATCCTGCGCTCACAGCTGGGTCGTGCGTTCGAGGCCTTGCGCGGCAGCCCGGTGGCGTCTGACTGCATGGGCGTTTCGGTGTATCGGTACAAGGTCTATGCCTTCGTGATCAGCGCCGGCTTTGCCGGGCTGGCCGGCTGCCTGTATGCTTACTCGGAACAGTACATCTCGCCCAATACCTACAACTTCGAGCTGACCGTGTTGTTCCTGCTCGCCGTCATCATGGGCGGGCGCAAGACCCGCTCCGGCGCCTTGCTGGGCGCTGCCATCATCGTGATTCTGCCCAAGCTGCTGGACGACCTGGAACTGTTCCGCATTGTCGCCACCGTGCTGGCGGCGCTGATTACCGTCGGTGCTGTGGTGGGCTTGATCAGGAAGGTCACCACGCTCAAGGCGATAGCAATTCCGGTAATCGGAACGATTGCGCTGGCTGGTTTTGCCTTCTGGCTGGAGTCCATCACCGACTGGCGGTTGAGCATTTTTGGCTTGATGATCCTCTTTGTTGTGTACTACCTGCAAAACGGCATCGTCGGTTTTGTGCGCGCCCTGTTTCATGTGCGCAAGGCCGTGCCTGAAGACGTCAGCAGGGCAGGAGCCGATGCTGGCAAGGACGCCATCATGGTGGCCGCCAGTGCCGGCGCCGCCGAGACCGGCGGCGACCTGCTGATCGCCAAAGGCGTGTTGATGCAGTTTGGCGGCCTCAAAGCCATCAATCAGGTTGATCTGCAAATCAAGCGTGGCACGATTCACGGCCTGATTGGACCGAATGGTTCGGGCAAGAGCACGATGATGAATGTGCTGACAGGCATTTATGTTCCGACGGCTGGCAGCATCGACTTTGCCGGGCGTTCGGTCGTCGGGCGTACTTCCTCCGACATCGCACTGTCGGGCATTGCGCGCACTTTTCAAAACGTTCAGTTGTTCGGTGAAATGACCGCGCTGCAAAACGTGCAGGTGGGTTTGCACCACACTTTCAACAGCAACATTGTTGATGTGGCGCTACACACGCCGCGCTACAAGCGCGAAGAAATATCGGCCATCGAACGCGGCATGGGATTGCTGCGCTTTGTCGGTCTGGCTGATCTGGCCAGCGAGGAGGCGCGCAACCTGCCTTACGGCAAGCAGCGGCTGCTGGAGATTGCCCGCGCACTGGCGCTCGACCCGCAACTGCTGCTGCTTGACGAACCGGCCGCCGGCCTGACCGCGCCCGACATCAAGGAGCTGGTGACCATCATCCGCAAGATTCGCGACCACGGCATCACCGTGATCCTGATCGAGCACCACATGGATGTGGTGATGAGCATGTGCGACACCGTGTCGGTGCTGGACTTCGGCCAGAAAATTGCCGAAGGCAAGCCTGCCGACGTGCAGGCTGATGAAAAAGTGATCGAGGCTTACCTCGGTGGCACGGCTGCATAAGGAAGGAAGAATTCACCATGTTGAGTATCAAGAATCTCGAAGCCGGTTACGGCAAGGTGCAGGTCCTGCACGGCATTTCAATGGAAGTGCCCAAGGGCAAGGTTGTCACGCTGATTGGCTCCAACGGCGCCGGCAAAACCACCACCATGCGTGCCGTATCCGGCATGATCAAGCCGACGGCTGGTGAAATCAACCTGCACGGCAAGCGCATAGATGGCCTGGAGTCCTACACCATCGCCAAGCAGGGACTGGCGCATTCACCCGAAGGACGGCGCGTGTTTGCCACCATGACGGTAACCGACAACCTGATTCTGGGTGCCTTTCCGCGCCTGACCGGCAGCCGCCCCAAGGGCGATGTGCAGGGCGACCTGGAACGGGCGCTGGAGCTGTTCCCGCGCCTCAAGGAGCGCCGCACCCAACTGGCCGGCACGCTGTCGGGCGGCGAGCAGCAAATGCTGGCCATGGCGCGCGCCGTGATGCTGAACCCTGAAATCGTCCTGCTCGACGAGCCGTCGATGGGCCTGGCGCCGATTCTGGTTGAAGAAGTGTTTCGCATCATTGCCGACCTGAAATCGCGCGGCGTCACCATGCTGCTGGTCGAGCAGTTTGCCGCTGCGGCGCTGAAGGTGGCCGACTATGGTTATGTGCTGGAAAACGGACGCATTTCGGTGCATGGCGAAGCGGCCAGCCTGCGCGACGACCCGGCAGTGAAGGCGGCCTACCTCGGCGGCGGTCACTGACGCGAAAGAGAAATCTTTGAAATTGCTATAAAAACAATAGCTGTTTACGCCCGTGTAGCTTTCGCATAAGGCTAAAAACACCTGAAAGTGGGTCGGCTTGGCGAAGCGTGACCCGACAGGCACTGTCACAAGCGCCGGTGCCGGATTACGCTGCGCTAATCCGACCTACTGGCTGTTAACACGTCAAACTACCTTGATACCCTTGAGCGCCGGGTCGCCGGGCGGGTAGCGCAAATCGAGCTGCTGCAGCGTCTGGCGAAGCAGCGTTGCAATCATCAGGTTGCGGTGGGTTTTGGAGTCGGCTGGCACTACGGTCCAGGGCGCCCAAGGCGTGCTGGTGGCGTTGAGCAGGTCTTCATAAGCCTGCTGGTACTGCTTCCACTGCTTGCGTGCCTCCAGATCGCCCAGGGCAAACTTCCAGTGTTTGGTGGCATCGTCGATTCGTTCCTGCAGCCGCTCACGCTGCTCGTCAAAACTGATATGCAGCATGAACTTGAGCACCACCGTGCCGGTCTCGCTGAGCATGCGTTCGAAGTCGTTGATCTGCGAAAAGCGCTGTGCGGTTTGTTCAGCTGTGATCCAGCCATTGACGGGTGGAACCAGCACGTCTTCGTAGTGGCTGCGGTTGAAAATCATGATCTCGCCAGCGGCCGGTATCTTTTGATGGATGCGCCACAGGTAATCGTGCGCGCGCTCGTCTTCGTTTGGCGCTTTCCATGCCACCGTATGTACGCCCAGCGGGCTCATGCGGCTGAACACGCCACGCAAGGTGCCATCTTTGCCCGAGGTGTCGGCACCCTGCAGGATGATTAGCAGCTTGTAGCGCTTGTCGGCGTAAAACAGGTTTTGCAGCTCGTCGAGTTCGCTGGCCAGCGTTTCAACAGCCTCCCTGTCGCGCACTTTGTCGCCGGTCGAAAAAGGCTTGGCTGCAGGATCGAAGTCGACGATTGAGCAGGCTTTGTTCTTTTTCCTGTCATTGCCTGAGGTGGCACCTGTCAGGGGCGGTTGCCATGGGGCAAGGAGATCGGCCAGCGCCTTGCGTTCGGCTTTGCTGGCGGGAGCATCAGCAGGTTTTGAGGACATCAGGTCTCCGGAAGTTGTTAAAGGTGCCACTGATTTTGCATGGCGGCTCACACTTGATGTGTGGATATTTTTCTGCCATTTCGGGAGAAAGCATGAAGGAATACACTCATTTTTCACTCCTGATTCGCCAGCCCTGAGTGGAGGCAGCAGGCCAGACTTGAAATTTACAAAATGACAGGTGCTCTTATGAAAACTGATTCTTTGCCAAATGCTTCCCGGCTTCAGGCACAACCCGCTTCAGGCTATGCCGGCGACATCCCGGCGCCATTGGCCTGGCAATGGGTGCAGTCGGGCGAAGCGGTGATGGTCGATGTGCGATGCGATGCCGAGCGAGAATGGGTGGGCCAGGTGCCGGGCGCGATTCCATTGGCCTGGAAGCAGTGGCCCGGCATGGCCATGAACGCCGGCTTTGATGAGGGCTTGAAAGCCGCTGTGCCTGCCGGCAAGAAAGCGGTGCTGCTGTGCCGCAGTGGCGTGCGCTCAGTGGCAGCGGCAAAGCGGGCTACCGAACTCGGTATCGAGGCCTTCAACATTCTTGAAGGTTTTGAAGGCGATGCCGATGAGCAGGGCCAGCGCGGACATCGGGGCGGCTGGCGTTTGCGCGGCTTGCCCTGGAAACAGGGCTAACGTGAAGCGGCGCACGCATTTGTTTGTAAATACCTGCTCAGGCAGCAAGCATTCGGCAAATGCGCAGCAAATCTATTCATAATTCAGGCCAATGACTTTCCTGGCGCTTGATGTGGGTAATACCCGCCTGAAATGGGCCCAGTATGAGGCGCCGGTCGTCGGTTCCAAATTACTGGCCCACGGTGCAGTGTTTCTGGAAAACATCGACAAGCTCGCTGAAAACGACTGGCTGACGATGCCTGCGCCTTCGGCAATTCTCGGCTGCGTCGTGGCCGGCGATGCCATCAAGCGGCGACTGGCCGAACAGATGGAACTCTGGGATACCCTGCCGCGCTGGGTCGTGTCAAGTCCGCAGGAAGCCGGCTTGACCAATGGCTACGACCATCCGGCGCGACTTGGTTCTGACCGCTGGGTGGCCATGATTGGCGCGCACCACCGGCTGCTGGCGCGCGGCATCCGCAAACCCTGCCTGGTGGTCATGGTCGGCACGGCCGTTACGGTTGAAGCCATTGATGCCTCCGGAAAATTTCTGGGCGGCATTATCCTGCCGGGCCACGGCATCATGCTGCGCGCGCTCGAATCGGGCACCGCCGGCCTGCATGTGCCCACCGGCGAAGTGCGGGATTTTCCGACCAACACCAGCGATGCGCTGACCAGCGGCGGCGCCTTCGCCATTGCCGGCGCGGTCCAGCGTATGGAGGACAACATCACGCGCCATTGCGGCGAAACCCCCGAATGCATCATGACCGGCGGAGCGGGCTGGAAAGTGGCGCCCAGCATGTCGGTGAAGTTCGAACTGGTGGAAGGGCTGATTTTTGATGGCCTGATGGAGATTGCTTCGCGGCGGTTTGCGGTCTAAGACTGTCAAGAAAACAGGTTCCAGACAAACCCGACTGGCGTGAATTACCGGTTTGCAAGGAGCTTGTCGCCAAGATATTCGGCAGTTATTCGAAGCCCTCACTACGGGAGCCATTCTGTTAAAAACGGAGCACTTTCATGTCAGACCTGAAAGCCGCTTTCGACAAAGCCATGCTTGAGTCCAAGAACCTCAGCGAGCGTCCCGACAACGCCACGCTGCTGAAAATTTACGCCCTTTACAAGCAGGGCAGCGTAGGCGACAACACCGAGAAAAAGCCTGGCTTCGGCGACATGGTGGCGCGCGCCAAATGGGACGCCTGGAACAAGCTCAAGGGCACATCGCAGGATGACGCCAAGCAGCAGTACATCGACCTGGTCAATGAGCTGGGCTGAACTGAATTGTTAAGTAAAAAAGGTCTTTAGCGCAGGCCAGACGTGCATAACCAGCTATTAATTTGGTAGTGCCCTGGACTGGTGTCTGCCAAGGCAACAGACACCGCAAGGCGTCGAGTCGCTTTAAGTCGCTTTAATCGGCCTTGATGTTGGCCACCCGAATGATGCGTGCCCACATCTTGCGCTCATTGGCTTCCAGCGTGGCCAGTTCGGCGCTGCTCATGACCACCGCCTTGGCGCCCTGGTCTTCCGCGCGCTTTTTAAAGCTGTCCGACTCCACCACCTGTTTGATGGCCAGCGAGAGGCGATTCTGCAGGTCCGCAGAAAGTCCGGTGGGCCCGTAAACAGCAAACCAGGACGACGCCACCAGCGCCACGCCGGCTTCGGTTGCGGTGGGAATGTTGGGCAGGGCGGCCAGGCGCGTGCGTCCGGTCACCATCAGCGCCTTGAGCTTGCCGGCGCGAATGTGCGCCAGCAGGGGCGGCGGCGTGGTGATGGTGAAGTCCACCGTTCCGGCCAGCAGGTCGTTCAGTGCCGGGCCGGTGCCGCGGTAGGGAATGTGCACCATATAGGTTTTGGTCAGGTCTTTCAGCAGCTCGGTGGTGACGTGCTGCAGCGAGCCGTTGCCGCTGGACGCGTAGTTGACCTTGCCGGGATTGGCCTTGACGTACTTGATGAAATCGGCAAAGTTGTCGGCAGGAAAGTTGGCGCGCACCACCAGCAGTTGCGGCGCGTCGATCAAATGGCCAAGCGGCTTCAGGTTGGTGGCCGGGTCAAAGCCGGCTACCGGCTGGATCAGCGGCGTGATGCACTGGTAGCCCGAGTACTGCACGAGCAGGCTGGTGCCATCGACTGGGCCGCGTGCGACCATCTGGCCGGCAATGTTGCCATTGGCGCCAGCGCGGTTGTCCACGATCACGGTGGTCTGCAAAATTTTGCCCAGCGGCTCGGCCAGCATGCGCGCCGAGATGTCGGTGGTGCCACCGGCTGCCGAGGACACGATCAGCGTGATCGGCTTGCCGGCAAGCTGCGCACGCACGGGGTTGAGCCATGCGGCCGCGCCGAGGCCGGCGGCGGTCACGAGGGTTCTGCGGGAAATAACGGTCATTTTTGTCTCTTGTTCATTAGGGGGAATGCGCTCAGGCGGGCTCGGAAATCTCGATCAGGTTCAGGTCCGGATCGCGCACATAAATCGAGCGAATCTTTTGCGTGGCGCCGGTGCGCAAGACCGGCCCTTCGATCACCGGCCATTGCGCCTGCTCAAGCCGGTTGATCACCTCTGCCAGAGGAATGCTCGCGAGAAAGCACAAATCCAGCGCACCGGGCACCGGCAGATGGGCCTTGGGCTCGAACTCATGGCCTTTCACATGCAGGTTGATTTTTTGCGCGCCGAACCTGAAAGCCTTGCGTGCCACCCGTGGCGTGCCGCCGACAAAGGTTTCAAGCGCCATGCCCAGCACGCGGGTGTAGAAGTCCACGCAGGCCGCTTCGTCTGCGGTGGTCAGCACCAGATGGTCAAGGTGGTCAATCACTGGAAGTCCTTCCATTCGGTTGAACAAGGCATTGGGTCGTGTCCTTGATGCGCCTGCGAGGCTTCGTCCATCAATCGATGCGGGCGCCCGATTCTTTGACGATCTTGCTCCAGCGCGGCAGGTCTTCACGTATCAGCTTTGCAAACTGCACCGGACCACCGGTAAGCACGTCGCTGCCTTGCACCGCTAGCTTGGCAACAACATCCTTGCTGGCCAGGGTTTTTTCGAGGGCAGCCTGCAACTTGATGATGATGTCCTTGGGCGTCCCGGCAGGTGCCAGCAGACCGTACCATGGGGTCGATCCAAAGCCCGGGAGGGTTTCTCCAATTGTTGGAACGTTGGGCAATGATGCAAGGCGCTTCTCGTTCACGACACCGAGCACCTTGATTTTTCCGGACTGCAGGAAAGGCAGTGAAGAGGGAAGGCTCTGCACCGAAACGGGCACTTGTCCGCCTGCAACATCGGTGGCCGCACCCGCGGAACCCTTGTACGGAACGTGCAGCATGTCAATGCCTGCCGCCCGCTTGAACATCTCGCCTATCAGGTGGTTCAGCGTCCCGTTGCCGGCCGAGGCATAACTGATCTGGCCTGGTTTGGCCTTGGCCTGCGCAATCAGCTCCGCTACTGAATTAGCCGGAAAAGCGGAGTTGGCTACCAGCAGGTAGCCCGCGTTGGCGACCAGGCCGATAGGCTCAAAATCCTTGATCGGGTCGAAGCCGGTATTTTTGTAAATGGCGGGGTTGATGACGTGAGCGCTGTTGGTCGTCAGCATCAGGGTGTAGCCATCGGGTTTGGCTTTTGCCGCCTGGGCGGTGCCGACATTGCCACCTGCGCCGGGCCGGTTGTCTACCAAAAAAGTCTGCCCCATGATTTCGCCCAGCTTTTGCGTCACGATGCGTGCAATGGCATCGTTGGCACCACCCGCAGCCTGAGGCACGATGACGGTGACCGGCCGGCTGGGATACTGGCCCTGAGCATGTGCGGATACTGAAATCAAGGCGGTCAATGCGCCTGCCAGCACGGCGAAATGTTTGCAAAAATTGCGTTTTTTCATGAGATGTCTCCGGTTGATTTAATGAAATCTGATTTGTGCATCAGTGTTTTTATCAGCCGCGCGCCTGGCTGAGACTGCTTTCGAATAGCCAGGGTTCCTGGCTGCGCCTTACTTGCTCGTAAGCACGAATCTGGTCTGCGGCCTGCAAGGTCAGGCCGATATCGTCAAGGCCTTCGAGCAGGCATTGCTTGCGGTGCGGATCAATGGCAAAAGAAAAAACCTCGCCGCCAGGGGTGACCACGGTTTGGGCTGCCAGGTCCACTTGCAGGCGGTAGCCTGGCGTTGCCTGCACAGCCTTGAGTTGGCGGTCTATCACCGAGGCCTCCAGCACGAGGGGCAACAGGCCATTTTTGAGGCAGTTACTGTAAAAAATATCTGCAAAGCTGGAGGCGATAACGACACGAAAGCCATACTCGCCCAGTGCCCACACGGCGTGCTCCCGACTTGAGCCGCAACCAAAGTTGTCGCGTGCCAACAAAATCTGACAGCCTGCGTAGCGCGGCTGGTTAAGAACAAAGTCCGGATCAAGCGGCCGGCCGCTGCAGTCCTGGCCGAACTCGCCCCGGTCCAGGTAACGCCAGTCGTCAAACAAAAAAGGCCCCAGCCCCGTTCGGGAAATTGACTTCAGAAACTGCTTGGGGATCAGGGCGTCGGTGTCCACGTCGTTGCGGTCGAGCGGTGCCACGAGGGCATCCAGCGAGGTAAAAGCCTGCATGAAAGTGTGACTCCTCAAAGCGACAAAGCGGAGGCTCTGACATCGACAAAATGGCCTGCAATCGCGGCTGCAGCCGCCATGGCGGGGCTGACCAGATGGGTCCGGCCGCCTGCGCCCTGACGCCCCTCGAAATTACGGTTCGAGGTGGAGGCGCAGCGCTCACCGGCCAGCAGCCGATCGTCGTTCATGCCCAGGCACATCGAGCAGCCG
>JAYWDL010000270.1:0-12620 GCA_043779865.1 Polaromonas sp. | reverse complement strand
GATGCCGTGCCATGTGTCCCGGATGCCGTGCCTTTGTGTCTCGGATGCCGTGGGTAGGTGTCTCGGATGCCGTGCCTTTGTGTCTCGGATGCCGTGCCCCGCACAGCAAAAGCCGCTGCTGATGCCAATCGATGTGTCTCGGATGCCGTGTCCTATGCGCCGCTGGCAGGCAAGGCCATCTGGACTGACCGCTCGACCGTGACGATGTCGCCGTCGATGCCGTAGCCGCTCAGGAATCCGATCTCGACCAGTTCGTCGAGGGCACCACGCAGCTTGACCTTGAACCCGGCCTTTTGCTGGTTCTTGCTGCCGACATACCCGCGCAAGGTGTCCATCTTCACGGGGAAAGGCTGGCGGTGGCTGCTGTAAAACGCATGCAGGGCTTGCGCCAGGTGCTTTCCGCGTAGTTTCTGCCGCTGCTGCCAGTCGAGCGCCGTCCACTGGTTGTCGCCGAACAGCCGTATCAATTCGCGGTTGAGCTCGATACGGTAGTGGCTGGTGAGCTCGTCCTTGAGGCCAGACTTCACCAAGGGGCCAAAGTAGGTTTTGCCCTCGTGGGTGATTTCGACGGCGCAAGCTGTCAGCCGAATAATCGTCGAGTGCAACTGCTTGTGCTGGCTCAAGCCGCGATGCATGCCGAGGGACTTCAGCAGCCCGTGCGCGGTGAATTCCGAATGGTGGCCGAGGGGGTGTTGTCGCGCCAAGTGCGCCAGGGTTTCCCAGACGCTCAAATCCTCCTGGTTCAACTGTTCGCCTGTGAATTTGACGGTGATGCCCTTCTGGCTGGCCAGCGTGGCTTCCTTCAAGAAAACCCGGTCTTTGCTTTGGATCGCCGCGAAAAGCGCAGAGCGGATAAAGCTATTGGGCGTGCCGCGCTTGGGCTCTGGCCACAGCGGAAGCTGCAGCATTTCAGTGGCCTCGCGTTGGATCGCAATTTCCCTCATGCGCTCGATGCCTGATAGCACCCCGATGCTGGTCTTGTCGCTCTTGGTGCTCATGCTCCCCCGCCCTTGCCTGCCGCGTGCTTTCTCGTCAATATGTATACGCCTATAGCTGTCAATTTGTAGACAAGCCTGCAATTTGAGGTTTTCCGCGCTTGGCCAGCACGATGTCGATGGCCTCGGCCAAAAGCGCCTGCACGGTGGTGCGCTCCTCGGCGGCGACGATCTTCAAGGCAGTTTGCACTTCGGGCGCAAAGTGCCCGCCGATGAGGACGCGGCCAATGCGCGACGGTGCGGCAGTCCGGTGCGTGGCTGTCGGCTGGTCGTTGGCGACGACGGCCGGCGCTGCCGGCCTCTGGACGCGGTTAAGCCCTTGCGCGAGCGGGTTCGGCTTTGCCATGTGTACGCCTCTTAGTGTCTAGTAGTTTGATTGTATAGGTGTATAGCCCTAGCACTTCATCGGCGGCTTTGCCACCGGGTTCGTATTCGCACGCGGCGAGTCCAACATTGCCAGCGTGACGATGTGCTGCCCGGGTGTGCAGCACCACTGGCGCCACGTCGAAGCCCTGGCCACGGATGAAGTCGGCGGCGTGCTCGGCCTCCCTGCCCTGCGTGGCAGCCTTGTTGACCACGAACAGCACCGGCGGATTGCCGGCGAGCTTGAGGAGGTCGGCGAGCTTGGGCACGGTCTCCAAGGTGAACAAGTGCGGCTCGACCGGCACGAGGACGACGTCGGCGCGGCGCGCGGCCTCGGTCGCGTCGGCGCCCGAATGCGGCGGCGTATCAATGACCACGAAATCGACGCCCTGCTCGCGCGCCTGGTCAAGGGCAGCGGAAAGACGCGCGGCATGGGTGGCCACCACCCAGGGCATTTCGGCCTCGCGGCGATCGGTCCATTTCGAGGCGGTCGCCTGCGGGTCGAGATCGATCACGGCGACGCGCCGGCCCGCCTGCGCTGCTGCGACGGCCAGTGACAGGGAAAGGGTGGTTTTGCCCACTCCGCCCTTCTCGGCAACGACTGCGATTGTATCCATGTATACACCTATACTATTTAACTTGTTTATAATCCTACTTGTTGCTGTGTAGAAGTCAACCAACAAATCGAAAGCACGCCAAAGGTAGCGGGCTGGCGAGGGGAACGCATCCCGCGCTACTGCAAGGAGGAAGGCTGGGGATACCCCGCAGGCGGGCGGGCCTTCACTTTTGCAGAGCCTCTTAGGGCTGTTCCGGCTATTCGCGCGGGTTGATGGCGCAGCCATGGGCCCGCGCGCTCGTCAGGGGCCCCAGGACGGCGAATGCCGTGGTGGGGAGGGTGCCCCGGCAGGGGCGGCACGCCGCTGCCGCTGGCTAGCCTTGGCTGCTCGCGCGAGGGATCGTCACCGGATGGCCGGGACCGCTGTCCTGCAAGGGCAGGGGGCCTGGTCCGCCGCAGGCGGATAGAGCCTGTGCTCGGCGGGCGTAGGCCCGCCAGGACGCGCCCGACTTTTCCTGGTCATAGCCCCTTGGGGAACCCTGGATCACCATGAGCACCACGAGCACATTGCGAGCACCCTGAGCACGGTGAGCACCACAGATTTTTCAGAAAAGCCCGTGGAATAAGGATTTCCCGGCACAAGGAAGCGGCATTTCATACAACCCACATTCTTAGATGTGATCTATAAAAGATATCTAACAAAACCAAAATCACCTATTTGCGACTCATTGGATTTCAGTTGAAAAATCATAAGCTATTGTTTTATAAAGACTTTTTCCGATAATTGAGGTCGACAAAAGCAAACAAGAAACAAACATGTCCAGCACACCCACCAAGCCGCGCCGCAAGATCACCAGCGATCCCACCACCTTACCGTTGGCGATCGCCCCTGTGCCTCCGGCGCCGCCCGCTGTTGTTCCGCCCCCGCCAGTTGCATCGCAGCTCAATCCGGCCATGCTGCAGCCGCCAAACGTCAAGCAACAGAAGGTGCGCCTGTCGAAGACGGCAAAGGCAGCTCTGCAAATGCGCACCAACCTCTGGCCGGGGATCGATGAAAGCAAGCTGTGGCTCCGCACCGATCTCAGCCGCAAAGGCTTCACGACAATCCCGCGCGGGATGCCGCTGTTCATCGAGATGATTGCCGACGCTTCAAAACACGTCGCGAGCGGGAAGTCGGTGCCCGCCGGGAAGGCCTACCTTGTCTTGTGGTGTCGCGTTTTCGACGAAGGCCTGGTGCGGATCGACAGTGAAGCCGTTGCCGCTGCCGAAGCGGGCTACAGCGGCGAACGCAACGTGTCGACCTGGCGCGAACACCTGCGGGTGTTGAAGGAGTTGGGGTTCATCGATTTCAAAGCGGGGCCAACAGGCCCGTGCCAGTACGTGCTACTGCTCAACCCGTACCAAGTCGCGCAACGCCTGCGGAACGATCACAAGCTCCAAGAGCTGTCGTTCACGACACTCCTTCAGCGCATGGGTGAATTTGGTGCGACCGACCTGGAGTAGTGGTGGGTCGAACGCGCCGCGCGCCGATCAATCAGGAGCAACCTACGTAGCGGACGATCCAGTCGCCCAAGCACCTGAGAATACTGTATAAATCCCTAGTGTCAGAGACAAAGCGCAGTACACATCACGCCAAAACGTGTTTCTGGCAAAAAAGGACTAGCACACTACCGGTAGTGTTTGAGGGTCAGAATGACCCCAGATATAGGGGATCCCCTCGGTAGAATGTGGACACGGATCATGGGTGCTAGGTCAGCAAACACCTAAGACCCAAAAAGACGAAGGTCTGACAGCGGTAGGACGCCGACAGACCTTCAAGTGCAACTAAGCCCCCAACCAGGGCGCTCACATCAGCGAGCTTGAGCTGACGAGGAAGGATCAAACATGCGCTTAGCACCCGCCCGAAGGAGGGTTTGATTGATCCTGCTCGTCTGTGGGCCATTGCGAGCCCACAGGTGAGCAGTTTAAGCAGCCTGTAGAGGCTGACAGTAGGGCTGACCCTCAAATTGGCATTATTTTTGTGCAGTGCACAAGAATGCATCGCCTATTTCACGGGGGCTTGAAAACGCTCACCTATAAAAAGGCCATACCCATGGCAACGACTCGTCAGATCGGCCGCGACGCAGGAACCGGCCAAATTATCCCCGTGCGTGAAGCGCACCGCCGGCCCAGCACCACTGTTGTCGAGACAGTTCCGGTGCGCAAACCCGCGATGCCCAGCAAGCCGAAAGGCAAGTAACGGGCTGGGTTCAGTGCTTGCGCTGAACCCGGGGGCGGCTTCGGCCGCCCCACTCTCTGACATCAACACACAACGGCCGAGCATCGGCCTTGGAATTTCCATGAAAAACGGTATCTATCACGTTCGCTTCTCATCCTCTTCCGGCAGCGGCGAAGGCCTAGCTGTCGTCAAGGACGGCACCGTCAACGGCGGTGACCCCGGCTATCTGTATCTCGGCCAACTGACCGTCGTTGGCCAAACACTGCATGGACGGCTGCAGATTCAGCGCTGGAATCCGGGCACCGTCTCAGTCTTCGGTCCACTCGACAACTTCGCACTCGACCTGGCAGGACTGTCTGGCGCGGCCAATGACGAGTTCACCGTCAGCGGTGGTATCGCAGGCCAGCCCAACTTGAAGATCACGATCACCGGGCGCCGCCTGGCCGCTGCCGCCTAATCGGCAAAAGCCGGGCGAGGCAGGGGCGGTTTCGACCGCCCCTTTTTCGTTCTGGATCCGTTCTGCGGCGTCTTGGGCCAAAGTGAGAATTATCTCCATTGAAAATCTGCACTAGGAGTGCCATGTCACGCCACTGAAACTGGCGGCCACTTTAGCCATGCAGTGTGTCGGGTTTTTGTATAGTGTTGTTGTCGGGTTTTTGTAATCCTGTAACAGCTTTTGAACGACCCCATGCAACGAGCCAAACCACTGCGAGAACAGGTCCGGACGCGGATCACACGTAGTCGTGCCAGCGTCTTCCTCCCGCGTGAGTTCCAAGATCTCGGCGGCGAGGATCAGGTGCTGCGTGCCATACGGCAATTGGTGCAGGCAGGCCAGTTGATTCGCCTCGGGTACGGCGTCTATGGACGCGCCGTGCCGTCACCGCTGTCGGGCCAGCCCATGCTGGCCACCCCAGATGGCTTCATCGGTGCGTCACGCGAAGCCCTGACAAAACTTGGCGTGGCCTGGGAACCAAGCTCTTGGGAGCGCGCTTACAACGAAGGCCGTTCTACCCAAGTCCCGGTCAATGCCGTCGTGCGTGTCAATGGCCGCTTTACCCGCCGGCTGAGCTATCGCGGCAAACCGCTCGTGCTGGAACGGTAGGGAAGGGTGAGCGACGCCTTCAACTTCCGCGCTGTCCAGGATCACTTCGCGCTCCCGAGCACTGCACTCGTCGAAAAGGACTGGCATGTCATGCGGGCGATGGCTGCCGTTGCTGCGGTCGATGCCGGCCCGTTCCGGCTCGTGTTCGCCGGCGGCACGGCCTTGGCGAGGGCACACAAGCTCGTCCTGCGCATGTCGGAAGACGTGGACTTCAAGGTCGTGGCGCCGGACAGCTTGGCGCTGAGCAACAACCAGAGACGCCAGCACCTTGGCGATCTGCGCGTGCGCATCACCGCCGGCCTGCTGGCGGCCGGCTTCGAGCTCAACCCCAACGACACAGCACAGCTTCGCTCGCGGGACGCCAACCAGTACACCATCTACAACCTGAGCTACGCCGGCACCGGCGTGGCCGGAGAGATGCTGCGGCCAACCATTCAGATCGAGCTGACCTACGCCATGCTGCGGCGGCCATCCGTGCGCTTGCCGGTGGCGTCCTTCGCGGCCGAAGCCTACGGCACGCCACCCGAAATCACCGGCATCGACTGTGTAAGCATCACGGAAACGGCGGCTGAAAAACTGGTCGGACTGACCAGGCGACGGGCGATGGAGATTGCTGGTCTGAGCCGCGATCCTGACCCTACGCTGGTGCGCCACATCTACGACCTCCACGTCATCCGCCGCCATATCGATCAGGCAGAGACCGTCGAGCTGGCGCGCTTGATCGCGCTGCGCGACGCCGAGGAATTCAGGAACCAATATCCGGCGTACCACGCCGACATCGCGGGCGAGACACACAAGGCCCTCGCTGCGTGGGTGACGGAACCGGCCAGCCGTGCCATCTACAACAGTTTTGTCGCCGCGATGGTCTACGGTGAACAAGTCGAGTTCAGTGTCGCAATGGCTACTGTGGCGGGCCTGGTCGAAGAAACCTGGCCGAAGACGGCGCCGGCTGGCACGTAGCGCGTTCCGATGAACGGCGCCCAAGCTGAGGTGGCGTTATTGTCAGCAGTGCCAGTGCTGCCAACAAGACAAAAAATAAGGCCCGATGCGCAAAACCAAGTCGGCCATTCTTGAGGCCGTCCACGAGACCACCACGGGCCTGCACAATGCCGGCGTGATGGATGAGGTGACGCTGCGCGAATTCGACCGCCTGTGCCTGCCGCCGGTCGAACCGCTGGAGCCCCAGCAGATCAAGCGCATTCGCGAAACCTCACGAGTGAGCCAAGCCGTATTTGCCGCGCTGCTCAACACCAGCCTGTCGACGGTGCAAAAGTGGGAAATCGGGCAGAAGCGCCCGACCGGCACCACTCTCAAGCTGCTGCACCTGATGCAAAAGCGCGGGCTCGAAATCGTCGCCTGAAGGCCATTATTTGGTGCCCCCTGCGGGTGGAAGGCGACCCGCAGAACCACAAAGGCAAGACCCCTGTCCTTGGGCACCACCAGGCGCGGAAAGCATCACGGACGGCTGGCCTTCCTGGGGAGACCAGCCGCGGCCGGCGCTGGGTTGAATCCTCAGGGACGGGTTTGAATCAGTGCCTGCGCCTGCTGGTTTTGGACCATCCACGCCGAGGTGGTCGGGCAGCGGAACGCGATCAGTTCTTGAATCTTCGTGAAGTCGCCGGCCAGCGCGCGCTTGAAGATGGGCTCATGGTGTGCGATGCGGTTGCGTAGCTCCCGCAATTGCTCCAGGTCTGTATGAATGAGCCGCCGCAGGTCCTGCACCGTCTTTGCCGGGTCGAGGTACGGCATCACGTTGCGCAGGTGCGGATTCCAGATGCGGGTATCGAATCGGCCTGTGAACATCTTCTGCCAGAAGACCATCTTGAGTTCGGCGATGACCTTACCGGTACTTGGCTGGCGCGCCCGTGCACGCATCAGTTCACGACGGGGGTTGAACCCGACACCCAGATTTGGAAGGCTGTTCTCGAAGACAGACGACCATGGCCATTGCGGGCCGTATACCGTGGCGAGGGCTTCAGCGACTGCGTTGCGGATCACCACCTCGCACATGTGCAGTGGTGCAAGCATGGCCGCCGACACCTGCGCGTTCCAGGCGTAGAGCGCCAGTGCTCCTGGTAGGACAGGCGCCGGGGCAATGATTTCCGCTTCGAAGGTGCCGAGACGCGCGGCCGAGAGCGCCGCTTTGATCGCTTGGTCTGGTGAGATTGACGCCATCGGCCACGATCCTTATACTTGTTGTACTAGCCACTAGGACTCGCGGGCGCAAGCCTCCCCCTAGGGACGTGCGATAGAAAAGAAAAGCCCACCTCGGTGGGCTTTTCCCATTCTAGGCACCCGCTTTTTGCGGGCTAGCCTAGCGGCCAGCAACTGCGCTCTCGATTTGGGGCCCGCCATGCAGGATCTCGATCAGCTAGGTTTTTGTGAATGATAATGTCCTTTATCATTCATGAATGACGCCCGCATCGACCCCGTCCGACCAAGTAGACGAATCGCCCGCCGCAACACCTGAAGGCGCTCTCGCCGCGCCGGCGCGAAACGCCCCCACGCCCGCCCTGATCGCCTTCGATCCCCATGGCCCGGTTCCGGCTCTGTTCGCGCCCGACGCCCCCACAGCCCAGCGCGCCTTCGAGTTCTTCACTGTGAACATCCGCAACCCGAACACGCGCAAGGCCTACGCGCACGCGGCCTCCGAGTTCTCCACCTGGTGCGAAGCGCGCGGCATCGCCGACTTGCGCCAGGTGCGGCCGGTGCACGTGGCGGCCTACGTCGAGGGCTTGCAGGTCGCCGCGCCGTCGGTCAAGCAGCGCCTGGCCGCGCTGCGCATGTTGTTCGACTGGTTGGTGGTTGGCCAGGTGATGCCGACCAACCCGGCAAGCTCGGTGCGCGGGCCCCGGCATTCGGTCAAGAAGGGCAAAACTCCGGTGCTCACCGCCGAGGAGGCGAGGGCGCTGCTCGACGCGATCGACACGAGCACGCTGATCGGCCTGCGCGACCGGGCGCTGATCGGGCTGATGGTCTACACCTTCGCGCGCGTTGGCGCGGCCATCAACATGCGCATCGAAGACGTCTACGTCCAAGGCCGGCGCACTTGGGTGAGGCTGCAGGAGAAGGGCGGCAAGCAGCACGAGATGCCCTGCCATCACAACCTCGAAGCCTGGCTACACGCCTACGTCGACGGCGCTCAGCTCACTGAGGGGAAAGGCTGGCTGTTTCGCTCGGCCGCTGGTCGCGGCGGCAAGCTCACCGAGCGCGCGATGGCGCAGGCGGACGTTTTTAGGATGATCGGCCGGCGCGCCCTGGCCGCAGGCATCCAGACGCACATTGGCTGCCACAGCTTCCGCGCCACGGGCATCACCGAGTACCTGCGCAACGGCGGCAAGCTGGAGATCGCGCAGCAGATGGCCAACCACGAGAGCGCGCGCACGACCTCGCTCTACGACAGGCGGGGCGACCAGATCAACCTCGACGAGGTCGAGCGGATCGTGATTTGAGCCGGGGGGCTTTTCGGGCCCCTGGCCAACTTGAATGCCCGGCCGAAGCTCATCCCGTTGCCGGCGCGCGTCGAGGTGTCAGCGACACCCGCCGCAACTCAAAGCCTGCCACTTCGCCAGCCTCGCCAAAACAGATATCGATGGCAAAAACACCGAAACCATCGCTCCAAGCTAGCAAAAAGCCAGTCTCTCCGCATCCATCGGAATGATTACTCGAAATCCCCTACGCAGGACACCACAGCATGGCAGGTACAAAGCCACAGAATATCTCCTATCGCAAGTGTCCGCTTGGAGCCAGCCCATAAATCATTCACCTTCAGGGTTGAAATTTATTCAAACAAATATCCATTGATTACCGAATTTACCAGGAGCGGTGAAATACCCGCCGAATGCTCGGCACCCAAGCAGCCTTGACAGCGGCATCAAGTAACGCGCGAAAACGCTCAAGGCGCGAGCCCACGGCCTTGATACTAGGCTTTGCAATTTTCCGTCAGACAAAGCACCGATCACCAATTTTATTTCCATCAAAACCCTATGAATAAATACATCATCAAAATTTCTTTGTTTTGTGCTGCCGTTGCAGCAAGCAATATTTCTCGGGCGGATGATGCTGATGTTGATGTGGTTGGGCCCAATGGCCGTTCATCCATCGCGGCATCAATTGGATATTACAAAAACCAGTCCGATTTGATCTATCGATTGAGCGGTGAAAAGGCTGGTTACGCGCAACGCACGGTGGACAACTTCACCACCTCAGGAATCTATGCGCTGAACAACAAGCTAAGTTTCACGGGCTCAGTGCAATACACTTTCCATGATCAAAATACGTTCAATTGGTTGGGCACAACCCAGACCACTGAAAAAACAGGCAATGGCGGCTCGCTTGGTCTCGCCGCATTGCTGTTTGGTGATCAAATAGAAAACGGGTTTGCGCTGGCCGGCAACGCCGGCATCGCCAAATCAGAAGGTTCTGGGGCGGTTTATTTCGCCGCGCTGCAGCCGCAATATCGCTTCAGTTCCACTTTGTTGATGTCCCTGAACATTGGTTTGCGCAATCAGAATTCCAACACCCACAGCACCTATGCGGCTCTCAACATCGTCTGGCGCGTGGCACCTAAACTTTCACTGGTCCCGAGTTTTGCCGTTTCAAGGTTTGGCGCCTACGATTCATACAACAGTTTTCAGGAGCGAACTGCCGCTTTGTCGGCCACCTACCATCTCAGTAATGATTGGTCAGCCTCGGCTTCCGGCAGCTCCAACAGCTTTACCGACCGACGCACCTTTCAATATTCGAACAACTTCACAAACGCCAGTTTGTCCACCTACTCGCTCAATGTGCGGCGTAGCTTTTGATGTACCCAAGCGTTACCTCACAAAAATCCACCTGCCCACGGCTCAAGCCTGAAATACTGATGGTGCCAACTCAAGCAGAAACCCGAAAAAACGGCGCCTTGTGCTGACGCCGTCGCTGAAAACAAGGTTGAGCCCCATCCAGGCCCGCAGTGCGGCCCTCTATAGATTCAAACTCGGCCTACTACTGATCGCCTTCGTGGTCTGTGCGCAAAACACCAGCGCGCAATCAAATCAGCCGCCCAGACAATCATCGCGCAATGAATACCGCGCGTGTCTCGACGACCAGGACACGTTAAATTCTCAACTGCCCGCGCTGCAGGCCAAGCACCAAGAGCATGACGGCGAGCTGAAGCGCTTGTAGGCCGAGATAAAAACCCATGTCGCGACCCAATCAACTGTCGATTCCCATAGCCCAACGGATGTGGTCAATTTCAACCACCTATTGTTGGAGCTCAGTCGACGCACCGAGGCGCTGAATATGCGAGGTGAGGGGTTCAACCGGGACCAGGATGCCTACAACGCGTATGCCGCTTCGGTGAATAAGCGCTGCGCTGGCCAGCTCGTCACGTTTCGCGATCGTGACGCCGTCGCCAATGAGCGCGCTGCACAAGGCAAACGCTAAGCTGTCTTTGTAAACGTCCAAATCCACGTACAGCACGGTGATCGGCCAGCGCGACCGCGCGCTGCTCGGGCTGATGGTCTACACCTTCGCGCGCGTTGGCGCGGCCATCAACATGCGCGTCGAGGACGCATACGTCCAAGGCCGGCGCACATGGGTGCGGCTCCAGGAGAAGGGCGGCAAGCAGCACGAGATGCTCTGCCATCACAACCTCGAAGCCTGGCTACACGCCTACGTCGACGGCGCCCAGCTTGCCGACGGGAAAGGATGGCTGTTTCGCTCGGCCGCTGGTCGCGGTGGCAAGCTCACCGAGCGCGCGATGGCGCCGGCGGACGTTTTTAGGATGATCGGCCGGCGCACCCTGGCCGCCGGCATCCAAACGCACATCGGCTGCCACAGCTTCCGCGCCACGGGCATCACCGAGTACCTGCGCAACGGCGGCAAGCTGGAAATCGCACAGCAGATGGCCAACCACGAGCGCGCGCGCACGACCTCGCTCTACGACAGGCGCGGCGAACCAAGCCAACCTCGACGAGGTCGAGCGAATCGTGATCTGAGCCGGGGGGCTTTCGAGCCCCTGGCCAACTTGAATGCCCGGCCGAAGCGAAATCCCGTTGCCGGCACGCATCGAGCTGTCAGCGACACCGGCCGCAACTCAAAGCCTGCCAATTCGCCAGCCCCCGATAGAACGGATATTGACGGCAAAAACACCGAAGCCATCGCTCCAAACTAGCAAAAAGCCCGTCTCTCCGCATCCATCGGAATGATTACTCGAAATCACCAATGTAAGACATTACGCCTTTACAAAGGAAACGCCACAAAATACCCTGGGTCTCAGGCTGCGGCTTGAAGCCACCAATCAACGAATTCGAATTCAAGGCTTGAACTCGTTAAAAATTTCTGATTAGGTTGGAAGCTCAGCTAGTGCTGGCTGGAAAGGGGATTTGACAGAAACGAACCGTCCGGCGGCTTGTACTTCCTTGATTTTCGTCGCTCAGATCCGTCTTGCTCGCACTACTGACCGCTTCGTTGGGGTCTTCGCAGGCCTAGCTGAGCTTCCTACCTAATCAGGTGGCCTTTAGAACCTCGTCGCCAACATGGCATTTCCTCGTCTCTTTGGTGTTATTGCGACAGAACCGGTGTCTATTCTAAATGTTGTCACTGGAACAGATTCGACCAAGGGCGTGCGCTCCGAAGCGCTCATCAAACTTGGCCGAGCAACGAAATTCATTGTTTTCGATTGTGAAATACCGCCTATGCAGCGAGCCAGAAAAATCCGCACGTCTTTAGCTGTCAATTCCTCATTTATTAGGCACCTACTAGGCCCGAGCATTCTGCTTCTTGCGGGCGCCTTGCCAATTGAGGCCGCCGCAGACGGGACATGGTGGAAAGCAAATATTGGAAACTACGGCCCCGGGCCAATGGGGGCATGGAGCACGCGAGCGGAGGCTTGTTCGGCGTGTGCACCTCCTTGCGGTTGGACGGGCAACGTTTCACCGTACAGCGGCATCATGCTTTCGTGTGAATTGTTATGCACCAATCTTTTGCATGATGTATGGATAGGGAACTGTTTGGTTTGGCCATTTTCTTGCCCTTCGGATCAGGTATGGGCCCAGCAAGCCAACGCCTGTGTCCCCTACAGAGACATCAACCAAACCAGCAAGCCACCACAGGGTTGTCCTGTGGAGACGCGGTTCGGCAAACCGATCTACCCGCTGACCGGGAGCGAACGCCACCCAATTGCGACAGGCATGCAAGCGGGCGCTGAGCCCCTGACGTTCACCTACGACAGTTCCCGTCACGCGCCAACGGCAATGGCGACCGATATGCCCCGGATGCCTGTCGATCCCCCCGCACTAGGCCGTGTCCCTCCGGCAAATCTGCATGAAATGACGATGTGAACTGATTACCTTCTGCTGCCATTGCAACCCTGGATGGAGAGCGGCGATGAAGGTGACAGGC
>JAYWDL010000269.1:0-4637 GCA_043779865.1 Polaromonas sp. | reverse complement strand
TTAAGCTCCATGGGTCGTCAAATTGGCGGCGTTCAAGCGGCGACGATCTTCTAATCATTGGGGGTGACAAGCTCGGGGCGATCAAGTTCAATCCTGTTCTGAGCTGGTATCACCAGATGTTCGAGCGCTATTTGTGCATGCCCGATACACGACTGATGGTCATCGGCTACGGGTTCCGAGATCAGCACATCAATGAGTTCATTCAGAAGGGAGGGGAGACCGGAACGAAGTTCTTTGTAGTTGATCCCCATGGAAGCAACTTGGCCGCGTCGATTGGGCGACAGCCTGCTGGCAGCATCCAGGGATACCTCACCGATCTTGAGGAGGCGTTCAGGAAAGGGCTGATAGGTGCATCACGGAGATCGCTCCGCAGTATTTTTTCCGACAATGACGTGGAGTTCGGCAAAGTACAGAGTTTTTTCAATTGAGGGAGGGTGACGCAGAAAGGTCGAGGTCGCTGCTAGAGCCTTTGAAGGAACTCACGCTTCTTTTCGTTGAACTCGGATTCGGTGATTACTCCCTCCTTAAAGAGCTTTTCGATTTGACGCAGCTTGTCGGGAACGTCATCTGCAACATTGTTCACCGCAGTCTTTGCTGCCACCGGCCGGACCTCTGCACTTGATACTGGTGCTCCTGCAAGTTTTTCGGCTCTTTGTGACTTGGCTGTTGGCTCCTTAGAGGGCCGCGTGATGCCGGCAATCGCCAGAATTCGAAGCGGTAGATTGCCGCTAGCGAAGAACTCATTCAAGTCAGCGCCCGAAATCGGTTTCCCTTTGCGGTAACTCTTTAAGCAGGCGACCCAAGTCCCCCACATCAAGACTATTACTGTAAGGTACAACGTAAGGTGCAGGTAGCTATCACCTCGCCACGCCGCATAGTCAAGAAAGGAGTCGTTAAGACTGTGTGGCTTGGCCATATGCGGGTGAAGTTCAGAATAGGTGAGATTGACCTGCCCGCCTTCGCGCAAATTCTCGCCGTTGATGTATATCTTGTACCCGTCCAGGTAAGTGACGGTTGCCGTTCTGTAGGAATGTTTTATCAGCCCGGTCGTCGTTCCGCTATAGATTCTTGTGACCTCGCCACGCGTTGGCACTCCATGCTCTACCATTTCCCTTGCATCAATAAAAAAATGTGCGTACCAGTACGTCGGGTAGAGGAGAAATCCCAAGGACAGCAGTAAAACGACCTTGTAGCGTAGATTTTTGTATGCGCGTTCGGACAGGGCAAAGTTGAAGGGGCTATATTGCGTGAAGTGAGTCCTATCCACGGAGCGCATTGCAGAAGTCATGATTTCCACACCTGCTTCCCAACCAATCTTGGCGGCCCAGACAAGAGGTGAATATCCAAGGATATTGCTAGCATCAACGATTGCACCACGTGCAATCAGTTCCTTGACCAGAACCTCAGACTCCAGTTGTACGGCTACATGCAATGCTGAATTCCCGAATCTATCCGTGTCATTTATCAGCTCAGGGGAGCTGTACATGACAGCAGTGGCACGGCGAATATCGTTAGCTGCTATAGCTTGTGTCAGCACACTATAGTTAAAGCTCCGTGATACTGAGGAACGGGTGGCAAAGAGACGATTAAGCATTATGAGACAGGGCAAAGAATTAGGGTGGTTATGCAAATCGCCCGTGGAAAGCAAACATTGTATGGTCCAGAGCTAATCAATTCCGGGCGATCCTGTCACTGACCACATAGCCAATTTGCGGGCCTGTTCCCCTGGACCGCATCCGGCCGCGCCTTTGCCAATGGCCGCGACGAAGGCTTCACCAAGCTGCTGTTCGACGACTCGCCGGAAGCGCATGGCCACGGCAAGATACTGGGCGGCGGCATGGTCGGCACGCATGCGGGCGACATGATTGGCGAGATTGCGCTGGCCATCGAGATGAGCGCCGATGCGGTCGATATCGGCAAGGCCATCCATCCGCACCCCACGCTGGGCGAAAGCATCGGCATGCGGCTGAAGTGGCCCACGGCAGCTGCACGGACTTGCCGCCAGCCCGGAAGCAGGCTTTGCGTATCCGGTGGAATGCCGGTTTTTTTTGACCTCAGGCAAAAGCGCCTCCGGCCCCGTCAAACGGGCACGAGGCGCTTTATTTTTTTACGGATGGGCCTGCAGATCGTTACGATGGGCCAGTAGGACAAGTCACAGCGAACTGGCCCAAGGCCATCAAGGTTGCAGGCGTAAAGCCCGTTTGACCGGAATTACCAACGAAATTACGTAACTACTCAGCTTATATGAATCAACAACTTAGAGCCGATTCGGTTGAAAAACCGCCTAAAAATTAGGCAATTTTCTTCAAAAACCTTCCCTTTTTAGGTGTTCAAGCGATGACGGCGCTCGTAAGTCATTGATTTATATAAGCTGAGTACAGAATGGGGAGGCTGAGTAGTTACGAAATTACTGATGAAAAAGCTGCTTTACGCTTACAGGACGGACGTAGTTAGCTATCAAAAAAGGAGCGTGTTCAAGGCTGGCAGCTTCAGCGCAGCGAGGCGTCGCCCGAGAAGGACGAAAAGGGAGGAAACGCGGACGAGACGGCAGGGACGGCGTTCACCATGACCTGTACCGGCTGTGCCGGCTGTGCCAGCTGCGCCAGTTGTGCTGGCGGTGCCGTAGCTACCCGCCGGGCACCGTCAAAGCGGCGCTGCCAGTAGCTGCCGCCCATGCTTTCAACCCGTACTTCAGCGCCGGGTTTGGGGGAGTGGATGAACTTGCCATTACCGACATAAATACCGACATGGCTGAAAGCGCGCCGCATGGTGTTGAAAAACACCAGGTCGCCGGGCTGCAAATCGGTTTTGTCTATCTGTTGGGTTGCCGCTGCCTGCTGCTCGGCCTTGCGCGGCAACAGCAAGCCAATGCTTTGCTGGTACATCAAACGCACAAAACCGCTGCAGTCAAATCCGGTTTCGGCCGTGTTGCCGCCCCGCTTGTAGGGAACACCCAGAAACCCCATGGCGTTGACGACCAGTTCCGACGCCTTGTGACTGACGTTTTGGCGAACCTGGTCAATTTGTGTCAGCAGACCTTTGTCGGCCAATAACCTGTCCATATCGTCGCTGGAGTTGCCGGGTGTGGCATGTGCCGTAACGGTGCAGAGTGCGGCAATGGCCAGGACGAGTGCAGGGGTAATCATTCGCATGGCGCCAAGCATACTTGAAGGCCTGGTCCTACGTCAATCTCGGGTTTTCACCCGAATGCATCGGCAAGTGTTTGATTGTGGGAAGATTTAATGTAGACAAACTGATTTCATCAAACCAGTGAACGCATTCAAGGAGTCAACTATGCCTTCAACCCATGGCAGACGGCTGCTGTCAGCTATCATTTTCATGGTAACCGGACTGTCGGCTCCTTGCGCCCAGGCGCAGGAGGTTCGCCCGGAAATTGTGGCCTCTGGCCTGCAAAATCCCTGGAGCCTGGCGTTTTTGCCAGACGGGCATTTTCTGGTGACCGAGCGCCCTGGTCGCCTGCGGGTCGTGGGGCCAGACGGCAAGCTGGCAACGCCGGTAACAGGCCTGCCCGCCATTGCAGCCGGCGGGCAGGGCGGCTTGCTGGATGTGATCACTGACAGTGACTTTGCCCGCAACCGTCGTCTGTATTTCTGCTTTTCCGAACTTGCTGCTGCCGGCAAGGCCAACAGCACGGCGCTGGCGAGCGCGACCCTGAGCGCAGACGATGCCCGGCTGGAAGAGGTCAAGATCATCTTCAGCCAGAAACCCAAGGTTGCCAGTTCGGGCCACTTTGGCTGCCGTATTGTTGAAAGCAGGACTTACGGAGTCAATGGCCAGCCCGACGGCAAATTGTTCCTGACGCTGGGCGAGCGTTTTTCGCGCAAGGAAGATGCGCAAAAGCTGGATAACCACCATGGCAAGGTCGTGCGTATCAATAAGGATGGCTCTATCCCTCAGGACAACCCCTTTGTCGGCAAAACAGGCGCCCTGCCTGAAATCTGGAGTTACGGCCACCGCAATGCCCAGGGCGCTGCGCTGGCACCCGATGGCACGTTCTGGATGCATGAACACGGGCCACAGGGTGGAGACGAAATCAACCTTCCCCAAGCCGGTGCCAACTACGGCTGGCCAGTGATTACCTACGGTGAAAACTACGGCGGCGGCAAGATCGGCGAAGGCTTGAGCCGCAAAGCCGGGATGGAGCAGCCGCTGCATTACTGGGTGCCCTCGATTGCACCCTCGGGCATGGCTTTTCTGACCAGCGAGCGCTACGGCAAAGCGTGGCGCGGCAGTCTGTTTGTGGGATCGCTCAAGTTTGCCTATCTGGACCGCATTGAACTGTCCGCGCCATTCGGGGGAAAGGTGGTTCGGGAGAGCAAGCTGTTGACTGAAGTAGGTGAACGTATCCGCGATGTCAGGCAGGGCGCTGATGGCCTGCTCTATGTGCTGACCGACAGCGCCAATGGGAAGCTCATACGTTTGCTACCCGCTCAGCCAAACAAATGAACCTCGCGGCGCTTTGCCCTGTTCAGACCGGCAGCGGCGCCTGCTGGCTGCGGCGTTCCTGCATCGTCAGTCGTGAAAGTCAGTTCCGACGCCGCCATCAGCGACCCAACGCCCGCACTGGCGACCCCCAAAATCACCAGCAGTCCGGCCTGCAGCCCGACGATGGTGGC
>JAYWDL010000268.1:0-4651 GCA_043779865.1 Polaromonas sp. | reverse complement strand
GCCACGAGTGACCGATACTTGTTTCACACCGCAGCCAGGCTTACCCGCCAGGCCAGCGGTACAAACCCCCAAGCTGCTTACCCCTGGCTTGGGGGTTTTGTTTTTGGAGGAGCGGCGCTGCATTTCAAGACGCCGTGGTGTTGCGCAGCGTATCGGCGGGCAACTGGTCGATTTGCTCCAGCAATTGCGCCAGACTGCGCCCCATCGCGCCCAGTAGCGCATGGCCCTTGTCGGCCGTAGCCGCTGCGGCATTGCCGACCGCGCCGTGCGGGTTGTAGTCCTGCATTTGCCAGCCCAGCTTGGCGCTGCGGCCGTCGCCCAGAATGCTGAATTTCTCCGCCCGGTCTTGCGAGGTGGAATGGAAATTCTGCGCCTTGGCCATATCGACCTGGTCCGGCTTGAGCGCCAGCATCATCGAGGTTTCAATCTCGCCAGCATGAATGCCGAAGCGGTGCTCGTGCGCGCTGAACTGCTCCGCTACAGAATCACCCTGTTCATTGACAAGCGGCAGATTAAACGAGTTCACGCTGTACACCAGCATGCCAAGTCGCGCCCGCAGGTCGCGCGCCACCACATCCAGCAGACCGACCTGCCCGCCGTGCGAATTGAGCAGCACGAGTTTTTGAATGCCGGTGGCCGCCACCGACTCGGCCAGCTCGGTCCAGAGCCGGAGGATGGTTTCAGCCTTGAGCGTGAGCGTGCCGGCAAAGCGCGTGTGCTCGGGGCTGAAGCCGACCGACTGCGTCGGCAAAAACAGTACCGGCAAGTCGGCCGGCAGATGCTGCAGCGCGGCTGCAATAACGCCATCGACCAGGGCGGCGTCCACATTGAGCGGCAGATGCGGGCCATGCTGCTCAATGGCGGCGACGGGCAGCACTGCGATGCAGCGGGTCAGGTCCAGGCGCGCAAAGTCGGGGCTTTTCAGGTCGGCCCAGAAGCGGGGTGCTGCGGCTGGGGTCGGCGTTGCAAAAGTCATGGGCGTATTTTGGGGCTATTTCCGGCGGCCAGCTGGACAGAGCCGTCTTGATGGTTCAAGCGAGGCTTCGACGAGTTCAGCCTGAACGGTTGGTGTTGGGCACCTCGCTCAGCCGTTCAGCCATGCGCGTTTGCCAGCCAGCACCCGTCGCCTTCCAGCGTTCGATGACATCAGCGGGCAAGCGCAGCGAAATCAGCTTGCGCGGATTGGCTGACACAGGTCGTCCCCCCTTGTTGATTTTTGCGCGAAGCAGCAAGTCTTCGGTGAGTTCCGGAAGCTCTTCATACTCCTCAGGCGTCACCGCATGCGCGTCAACGCGGGCGAGATCAGATTTCAAGGAGCGTTTTGATGCGGGTTTGTTCGCGTTCATTGGCCTTCCTCATGCTAAAGATGTGACGCTCCGGGCTATGCGGTGTGCAGCACTGAAACGTAAAGTGGACTTACCATTTGCTATGAATTTAATAGCGGATTGCGCTCACATCATAGGCAGTACAAGCTTATAACGCTCCAAAGCGCGGCAATCCATGGCTGCGCTTTCCCGACGATGGATCGCCACGCCACGTCCCTTACTTTCTTTTGGCGAAGCAAAAGACAAGTGAGTCGCCTGCCGGGGCGAGACCCGGCCTGTTCGAAAAGGGCGCTGCGGTGAAATCAGACAACGCATTGAAAGGCTCAAGCCGCCGCCGCTGCCTTCTGAATCTCATCCCGATGCGCCTGCTGCTGGACATGCCGGCCTTGCCGTTCAGACCGCAGTTTTCCAGACACGGCAGGCAAGGCTATCTGCCCGAAACGAAGCAGATCAGCCAGACATTGCGGCCGCCCCCGCGCGCCACTGGCCCGGTAATCCGCCATCAATGCAGCACGCACCACGTCTTCCGCCAGGCAGCGCGCCGTTGTGAGATGCTCAAACAGCAAATCCACCAGCTTTTCCAGCGCGAATTCATGCGTCTTGCCGGTGCCGCGCCAGAGCCAGTCGCTGAAGGCCAGGAAATGGTGAAAGGCCGAACCTCGGGCCTCGGGGCCATCCCTGAGCAGCAAGCGCAGCGCCGCAGAAAACCGCCCCGAATTGGCCACCATTTCCCAATAGCGCGCAAAGCGCTGAATGCGCTGCATCGTCGCAAAGTCAATCGTCGAAGTCTGCAAAATCGTGTACGGCGTCTGCGGGTCGTAGACCATCGAAAATGCCAGCGTGTGCCGGGTGATCGGCGTGCCGCGCAGGCGTTTCAAAATGCCAAACTGGATTTCGTGCGGCGCCAGGTCATGCAGGCGGTCAAAACCGTCGGCAAAGCTCTCCAGCGTCTCGCCCGGCAGGCCGAAAATCAGGTCGGCATGCACATGCGCCTGGCTTTCATTGACCAGCCAGCGCAGGTTGTCGGCGGTCTTGACGTTGTCCTGCCTGCGCGAAATGCGCTGCTGCACCTCCGGGTTGAAGCTCTGGATGCCGACTTCAAACTGCAGCGAGCCGGCCGGAAACTGGGCGATCAGCGCCTTGAGCCGGTCCGGCAGGCTGTCGGGAACGACTTCGAAGTGCACAAAGAGATCAGGCGCCATCCGGTCGAGGAAAAATTTCAAAATGCGGACCGAAAAATCGACCTTCAAATTGAAAGTGCGGTCGACAAACTTGAAGTTGCGCGCACCGCTCTGGTACAGCGTTTGCATGTCGGCCATGAAACGGTCCAGCTCAAACGCCCAGGCGGTCTTGTCGAGCGAACTGAGGCAAAACTCGCACTTGAACGGGCAGCCCCGTGAGGCCTCGACATACAGCAGGCGCTTGTCCATATCTTCGGCTGTGTATTCGTTGTAGGGCAAGGCCAGGTCTGCCAGCGCGGGCTGCTCGCCAATGATGACTTTCATTAATGGCTTCGGGCCATCGAGCAGCGCCCGGCACAGTTTGGGAAAGCTGACATCGCCCCAGCCGGTGATGACATGGTCGGCCAGACGGCAAATTTCCTGCTCGCCGGTCTCAAAGCTGACCTCCGGCCCGCCAAGCACGATCTTGATGTCGGGGCGCAGGGTTTTGAGCAGGCGCACGACCTGAGTGGTTTCGACCACGTTCCAGATATAGATGCCCAGGCCAATCACGGTGGGGTTGAGCGCCAGCAGCTCTTCCACGATTTGCGTTGGGCGCTGCTGAATGACGAATTCGCGCAGTTGCGTTCGCATGCGCAGGCCGGTGCCCCCATGCAGGTCCATGTTGGCCAGCAAATAACGCAGGCCCAGCGAGGCATGGATGTACTTGGCGTTGAGCGTGGCTAGAACGATGGCGGGTGAATCTGCAGCTTGAGGGGAATTCATGCCGGTATTATCCAGACGATAACTCCGGCCTGCCTTGCGCCCCTGCTGACCGCACCGGGCATATCTGCATCGTCACATGATGCGGCAAGACTTTTACAACTTGTATTAACGCCTGTAAGGCGTTGGCAGCATGGTTCGCAAAATAGTTGGCATAAGTCTATAAAACATCAATTAGATCAATTATTTACATCAGCATAAATCTTGGCAAAATACAGGCATGTACACGGAACCCCACCAGTTTGAACCCTTGCTGCCGTCAGACGCGCGCATTGAGCCGCTGCTGACGAAGGCGCACGACCTCTCGCGGCTAGCCACCACACTGGCTGGCACCCGCGCACCACCTGAACTGCGCAGTCTGCTGCGCAGCATGAATTCGTACTACACCAACCGCATTGAGGGGCAGCACACCCGGCCCCACGAGATTGCCCAGGCCTTGCGCCAGGACTTTTCCAAAGATGCCACGCTGGCCGCCAAACAGCGCCTGGCCGTCGCCCATATTGAAGCCGAGGCAGCGCTGGAGCGGCGCTACAAAGGGCGAGAAGGCGCTCTCGCCCTGTACTCGATTGACGCGGTGCAGGATATACACCGCGAACTGTTTGGCGGGCTGCCCCCGGCGGACCTGTTCACTTCGGAAAACGAGCCCATCGTTCCCGGTCAGTGGCGCATGCGCGAGGTCAAGGTGGGCCAGCATGTGGCGCCGGCCCATGCCAGCGTGCCCCGGTTCCTGGAGCGCTGGGCCGGGTTCTATGGCAATGTGCGACGCGGCGAAGCGGCGCTGGTGGCCATGGCCGCAGCCCACCAGCGCATGGGCTGGATTCACCCGTTTATCGCCGGCAACGGGCGGGTGATGCAACTGCATACCCACACTTTGCTCAGCGCCTTGGGCTACACCGGGGGGCTGTGGTCGCCGCTGCGCGGCTTCGCGCGCAGCACGGAGCGCTACTACGCGCTACTGGCCGACGCCGATAGCCTGCGCCGTGGCGACCTGGACGGGCGCGGCAACCTGAGCGAACAGGCGCTGATGGCCTGGATTGACTATGTGCTGGACACCTGCCTGGATCAGGTCACATTCATGGCTGACATGCTGGACTTTGACACCATGAAGGCACGCATTGAGGCCTGCCTGGTGTTCGAAGCCACGGTGGTGAAGCAGGGTGTGCGGCAGGAGTCGCTGCGCGGCCTGCACTACCTTTTTCTCAGCGGCGAGGAGATGGCGCGGGGAGACTTCAAGGCCATGCTGGGCATGAGTGACCGGGGCGCCACCGACGCTTTGGGGGCACTCGTCAAGCGCGGGCTGCTCAAGTCCGACTCGCCGCAAGGCAAGGTTCGGTTTGGCTTGCCTCAGCATGCCTTGCGCTTTCTGTTCCCTCAGCTTTGGCC
>JAYWDL010000267.1:0-4658 GCA_043779865.1 Polaromonas sp. | reverse complement strand
CGCCAGTAAAAGGAAGCACCGGCTGCCCGGTAGCCAGCGAATCCTGGCGTTGCAGCAGAAATTGCTCGACCACTGCCGGATTGATACCGGGAATGGCGAGCAGCACTTCGCGCGAAGCAAACACTGGATTGATGCCGGGCTGCCGGGAATAGACCGTTAATGCCGGAGCCAGCCTGCTGTACAGCTCCGGACTCATGCCCAGAAGCCGCTGCAATTCGTCAACGGTTTCGAACGGCGCATTGGGAGGGCCATAATTTTTGCCCGCCGCGCGGTATTGTTCTTCCTTGGCACCATTGAGTCGTTTGAGATTGCCCGGGCTGCGCCAGTCGAGCACGGTGTTCAAGAGCGTAGCACTGGCTTCCTCGCTCAAGCCTGCGGACTTGAACAGACCTTTTAAAAGCTCGTCAGGCGCAGTGTTGAGGTCAATTTTACCAGACTCATCAAGGATGGAAACCCGCACCATGGTCCCATCCATCATAAATTCATGCGCAATGCCGTTCGCCTGCCAGCGCTGGGGGTCGGCAAGCGGCTTCATCAACTCGAACCAGGCCAGTTGCACGCCAGCGTCAGCACGCATTTTTGCCTGTGCATTGACCAGCAGATTACGTGCAATCTGGGCTTCGCCGCGCATGCTGAAGGCAAAGTTGCCGGCGATCACCGCCAGCAGGGTAATCACCCACAGCACCAGCACCAGCGCAACACCCCCCTGGCGACGCATCATCTTGTCAATCCTGACGACAGCATGGGGGCGACCACGAAATCAGGCCATTGCGAGTTATTGGACAGCTTGACCTGCACCCGGATCAGCATGGGAAGACGTGTGCTGTTTTCCCACCGGTCCAGCCAGCGCGGCGCGGCGCTTTCGTTTTCCTGACCGAAGTAAGTCAGCGATATTTCTTCAACTCCACCCAACTCGGAAGCGGCCAGTACCATTTCCGGTGTTTCCGCCAACGCGGAAAAATCCTGCATCTGCGAACTCACCGGCAGATGTCTCCAGACAATGCGCTGGACCTTTGCCCGCTGCTCCAACTCGACCGAAATAACGTACAAACCACCGCCTCCGACACGGGAAGGCAACTGGGCCACGAAACTGAGCTTGTTACGCTCCCCGAGAAAGGCCACGCGCTGCCCTGGCACGTTTTTCCAGAGATAGGGATAGGTCAGACTCAATTCCCGGCGCAAAAAGTTTTCCAGCGACCGTACCGAATTGAGGCTGTCGACTTGCTGCTGCGACGCATCCCAGCTGCGTACTCCCAGGCGCAATCCGCCGAACAGCAGTACCAGAATCATGCCCAGAAGCGTCATGGCGATCAGCAGTTCGAGCAAGGTAAAACCCGTCTGCTGCAAGCGGCGGCTGCTGCTGGTCATTGTTTTGGCCCCAGCCGCAACGAGGCAAGCTCGACCTGGCGCGCCCGGCCACTCTCACTCCAGCTGACCCGAACCCGCACCTGGTAAAGGCGTACCGGCAGCATCAGCCTGTCGGCGGCGCCGCCATCGTCATAAGGCCCTACTGTCACGCGCCAGCCGAAATCTGAACCCAGCTGTCCGCTGCCCTCGCCTGGCGCGAGAGGCTGCTCTACGCCCACTGCGGCAAGTTTCGATTCCGCCAGGAAAACCGCGCGGCTGTAACTATCTGCCAGCCGGGCATTGCGCATGCCGCCAGAAAATATCTGCATGATGACGGCCATCGTCAGGGAAAGTACGACAAACGCGACCAGCACTTCGATCAGGGTCATGCCCTGACAGTTTGTTCGCATGGTCAGTCGAGAATGACGACCTGGCCAGTCAGCCAGTTGACATCGACGGCGTACTTGCGATCACGCGCCGTCAAGGTAATGCGACCACCGGTTGATCCGCCGTCGGGGTAAAAGCGGATGGAGCCGGCACTTCCATTGATCAGCTCCGACTGGGCGGTAAAGAGTTTGACCTCAACATCCTTGGGCAAGCGGTACATGCGCTGATCACCGCTGAGCTGGAAGTGGCGTGCTTCCAGGTCCACGGTCAACACGGTCTCGCGCCTGTGCGCGATGGCCTCACTGCGCGCCTTGCGCAATCCGGCCGCCAGCTGGCGCGCCGAGGCCTTGAGCTCAGTGCTTGTTACGCCGGAGGAAACCAGCGGAGCCGCCAGGGAATAAGCCATCACCATGATGACGGTCACCACCAGAAGTTCGATCAGGGTAAAGCCGGCCTGGGCGGCCGGGTTTACTTTTTGCCGTCTTCCCAACCGTTGATATCCTTGTTTTCGCCATCGCCGCCTTCGCGGTTGTCGGCGCCCAGAGAGCTGATGTCATAGCTGCCGTGCTGGCCAGGCGAAACATAACGGTAGTCGTTGCCCCAGGGATCTTTGGGCAATGTTTTCTTCTTCAGATAAGGGCCATTCCAGCCCGTTACGCCAGACGGCTGCTGCACCAGGGCCTGCAAGCCTTCCTGGGTGGTCGGATAGCGTCCGGTTTCGAGTCTGTAAAGGTCAAGGCTGGCACCAAACTCTTCAGTCTGCAACCTGGCGGTATCTGATTTTGCGCCGCCGAGATAACTGATGACCTTGGGACCCGCCACACTTGCCAGAAGGCCCAAGATGACCAACACCACCAGCAACTCAATCAGTGTAAAACCCCGTTGCCGGCGGCCCAATTGCTTTTCTTGCATCTGCTTCTACTCCAGTAAAAACCAATAATTTCACACGACAACATTTTCGCAAGGGCGAATGTGCATTGCTGGCGTGTGATGAATTCCCGCCTTCGCGGCAGGAAATGACAGGAGGACTGTCATGAATTTGGAAGCCTCAACAGGGTTGGCCTTGGCCGCGAGAGCTTGCCTGTTCGCGGCTAAAGTCATGCCTGCGGCATGCCAATGGCAAATCTAGCTGAGTTTACCTCGCCAGAATTATGTCACATTGCCAAATCGTTCACGCTCAATATGGCCACCAGGATGGACATGATGATGCCGCCGATGACCAGACCCAGCCCCAGGATCAACACCGGTTCCATCAGCGCCAGCATGCGCTTGACTGTGCTGTGCACCTCACGGTCGTAAATGTCGGCGATGCGGATCAGCATCTCTTGCAGCTTGCCCGTTTCCTCACCCACCATCACCAGATGTATCGCCAGCTTGGGAAATAGCCCTGTGTCCATCAGCGGCTTGCCCAGCCCCTTGCCTTCCTTGAGCTGCGCAGCAACGACGCCCAATCCTTCTGCCATCACTGTGTTGCTCAAGGTGTCCTTGACAATGGAAAGGGCAGTGAGCAAAGTCACGCCGTTGCCAATCAGGGTTCCGAGGGTGCGAGAAAACCGCGCCACCTCGAGTTTTCCCACCAGATCACCTACCAGTGGCAAACCCAGCAGGCGTTTATCCCACTTGTAACGGCTCGATGGCTCCCGCATCTGGCGCGAGAACCAGGAATAGATGCCAACTCCTCCCAGTACCATGGCCCACCAGTAGTGGCGGACAGTGTCGCCTGCCCCAATGACGATCTGGGTAGGCAAGGGCAGAGCCTTGCCGGATTCCTCAAACATCTGGGAAAACTGCGGCACCACCCACATCAGCAAAATCACGACCGACAACACCGCCACGCCGATCAGGATGGCGGGGTACATGAGCGCCGACTTGACCGTTTCCTTGAGTTCCTTGGAACGCTCCATGAATTCGGTCAGGCGTTGCAGCACCACATCCAGCGAGCCCCCCGCCTCGCCAGCGCGAATCATGTTGAGATAAAACCGGGAGAATACTCCGCGTTGGGCTTCCATCGCCGCCGACAAGGCAGCGCCGCTACGCACGTCTTCGCGAACTTGAATCATCAGCTGGCGCACCGGCTCACTGGCGGACAGCCCGATAAGGATTTCGAGGCAACGGTCTAGCGGAAGCCCGGCCTTGAGGAGAGTGGCGATTTCCTGGGTGAAGACGGCGACGTCGCTCTGCGTAACCCGGTTTTTGCGAAACAGCCCCTGCCCGGTTCCTTGTCCGCCCGCCTGGGCTGCAGTTTCCTCAACCCGGATGGGGATAAGACCCATCGCTTGCAGGCGATCGACTACGGTGGTCTGGGCAAGCCCCTCCATCTCGCCTTCCTGTGATTCTCCGGTAGGCGTGACCGCCTTGTAGCGATACAGCGGCAAGGCTATTCCTCCCGCGTCACGCGCAGGACTTCTTCGATGGTGGTCACGCCGGTCACCGTCTTGGAGAGTCCGTTTTCATACATGGTCTGCATGCCCTCGGAGATCGCCTGCTGGCGGATCTCGCCCGCCGTGACGTGGCGCATGATCATGCTGCGGATGGCGTCCGACATGACCAGCAATTCCACAATGCTGATCCGGCCTATGTAGCCGGTGCCGCCACATTCGTCGCAGCCCACAGGGCGAAACAACATAACCGGATCGGCTTGGGTATAACGCTTGAGCTGCATTTCCTCCACCACTTCGGGTAGCGCTGGATGGGCCTGGCGGCAATGAATACAAAGAGTCCGCACGAGGCGTTGCGCCAGAATGCCGTTTACCGTAGAAGTCAGCAGGTAATCGTCCATGCCCATGTCGAGCAAGCGGTTGACCGTACTGGCAGCGTCGTTGGTGTGCAGCGTGGACAACACCATGTGGCCGGTGAGAGCGGCCTGCACAGCGATTTGAGCCGTTTCCAGATCACGGATTTCGCCAATCATGATGACGTCCGGA
>JAYWDL010000266.1:0-4692 GCA_043779865.1 Polaromonas sp. | reverse complement strand
TTCATCTGCGCGTCATCGAGACAGGCGGCAATCAGCAAGATGCAGTCGGCGCCCATGACGCGTGATTCATAGACCTGGTAGGCATCAATCATGAAGTCCTTGCGCAGCACCGGCAGGCTGCAGGACGCCCTGGCCTGTTTCAGGAAATCAATGCTGCCCTGAAAAAACTGCTGGTCCGTCAGCACTGACAGGCAGGCCGCGCCATATTCGGCATAGGTCTGGGCGATATCGGCGGGAATGAAATCTGCGCGCAGCACGCCTTTGGACGGGCTGGCCTTTTTGATTTCGGCAATCACGGCCGGTTTGCCAGCGGCGATTTTGGCGCGCAGGGCACCGACAAAGTCCCGCGTGAGCACGCGTGACTCGGCGTCTGCGCGCATGGCGCTGAGAGGTTTGCGTTCAATGGCAGCGGCGACTTCTTCGCGTTTGACGGCGACTATTTTGTTCAGGATGTCAGACATGATGTTCAGGGGGCCGCGTCAGGCGGCAAGGGTTTGGGTGATGGAAACAAGCTGCTGCAAGCGCGCTTTGGCCGAGCCGGATTCGAGCGCTGCCCGCGCGAGGTGAATGCCCGCCTGCATTGAGTCTGCCACGTTGGCCGCATACAATGCCGCGCCAGCGTTGAGGATGACGATGTCGCGCGGCGCGCCCGGCTGGTTGTCCAGCACGCCCAGCAGCATGGCTTTGGACTGCTCGGGCGTTTCAACCCGCAGAGCGCGGTTGCTGGCCATGGGCATATTGAAGTCTTCAGGATGGATTTCGTATTCGGTAATCTCGCCGTTTTTGAGCTCGCCCACGACGGTGGCCGCGCCCAGGCTGATCTCGTCCATGCCGTCCTTGCCGTACACCACCAGGGCGTGTTCGGCCCCCAGGCGCTGCAGCGCGCGAACCTGAATGCCCACGAGGTCGGGGTGGAACACGCCCATCAAAATGTTCGGTGCGTCAGCCGGGTTGGTGAGTGGCCCCAGGATGTTGAAAATCGTCCTGATGCCGAGTTCCCTGCGCACCGGCGCGACGTTTTTCATCGCCGGATGGTGATTGGGTGCAAACATGAAGCCCACGCCCACTTCTTCGATGCAGCGGGCAATCGACTCGGGCGACAGGTGGATGTTGATACCCAGCGACTCGATCACGTCGGCGCTGCCCGACTTGCTGCTGACGCTACGCCCGCCGTGCTTGCTGACCCTGGCACCCGCCGCTGCGGCCACAAACATGGCGCAGGTCGAAATATTGAAGGTGTGCGAGCCGTCGCCGCCGGTGCCGACGATATCGACCAGGTGAGTTTTGCTGGTGACATGCACCTTGGTGGAAAACTCGCGCATCACCTGCGCCGCAGCGGTGATTTCGCCAATGGTTTCCTTCTTGACGCGCAGCCCGGTGATGAGCGCAGCCATCATCACCGGCGACATCTCGCCGCTCATGATCAGCCGCATGATGTGCAGCATTTCGTCGTGAAAAATTTCACGGTGCTCGATGGTGCGCTGCAGCGCTTGCTGCGGCGTGATTTTGTGGCTGTTGGGCATGGATGGCTTTGTTTTGAGGTGATTCGTTGAATGACAAGACGCAAAAACGCTAGGCCTTGAAGAATTGACGAATGTCCGCCACCGCCTGATCCACGCCGGCAGCATCCACATCCAGATGTGTGACAAAGCGCAGGCGATACAGGCCGGTCGCCTGGATGCCGCAGTTGCTCAGGTGTTTCAGCAGGTCCGCAGACCGGGCTTCGGCCTCGCCGCCGAGGCCCACAAAGACGATGTTCGTCTGGGGGGCTTCGACCTCCAGCCCCGCTATGCCTGCCAGCCCGTCAGCCAGCCGCCGCGCCAGTGCATGGTCTTGCGCCAGCCGCTCGATATGGTGGTCCAGCGCGTGCGACGCCGCCGCAGCGAGCATGCCGGCCTGGCGCATACCGCCGCCCGCCATTTTGCGGATGCGGTGGGCACGCGCGATAAACTCTCGCGAGCCGCAAAGCGCCGAGCCGATGGGTGCGCCCAGACCCTTGCTGAAGCAGACCGAGACGCTGTCGAAGCACCGGGCGATGCGGCGCGCTTCCAGCATTGCGCCCCCGCGCTCCCCCGCGTCGTGTGGGTCACTGCGGAGTTGCGCGGCCTGCGCGACGGCGGCGTTAAAGAGCCGCGCACCGTCCAGATGGCGGCTCAAGCCCTTGCTCGCAGCCAGTTGCGTGGCCTGCTCCAGGTAGCCAAAGGGCAGCAGCTTGCCGCCCAGCGTGTTTTCAAGCGCGAGCAGGCGGGTGCGGGCGAAATGCGCGTCGTCGGGTTTGATGGCCGCTTCGATATCGGCCAGCGCCAGCGTGCCGTCGGCTTGATGGTTCAGCGGCTGCGGCTGCACGCTGCCGAACACCGCCGCGCCGCCGCCTTCCCAGCGGTAGCAATGCGCCTGTTGCCCGACGAGGTACTCGTCGCCGCGCTGGCAATGGCTCAGGATGGCGCACAGGTTGCTCTGCGTCCCGGTCGGCACAAACAAGGCGGCCTCGAAGCCGAGCATCGCGGCGATCTTTTCCTGTAGCGCATTGACGCTCGGGTCGCCCCCGAATACATCGTCGCCCAGCGGTGCAGCCAGCATGGCTGCCCGCATGGCCACCGTCGGCTGCGTGACCGTGTCGCTGCGCAGGTCAATGATTTTTTGAGTCATTTCGGCCTTCCGCGCACGAAATACGTGCGCAAGCAGCTATTAAATCAATAGCAAACCTCATGCCTGCTGTTCCAGGAAGTTTTTCAGCATCGCATGGCCGTGCTCGGTCAGGATGGATTCCGGATGGAACTGCACGCCCTGAATGGCAAGCTCCCTGTGCCGCACGCCCATGATTTCGCCATCGTCGGTCCAGGCAGTGACTTCCAGCACCTCGGGACAGGACGATTTTTCAATCGCCAGCGAGTGGTAGCGGTTCACTGTGAATTGCGCTGGCAGGCCGGCAAAAACGCCCTGCTGCGTGGTCGTGATGACGCTGGTCTTGCCGTGCATCAACGCCTGCGCCCGGATGATCTTGCCGCCAAAGGCGCTGCCTATCGCCTGATGGCCCAGGCAGACGCCCAGAATCGGCAGCTTGCCAGCAAAATGCTGGATCGCCGCCACCGAAATCCCGGCCTCAGCCGGCGAGCACGGGCCGGGCGACACCACCAGCCGGTCGAGTTGCCCCGCATCCAGTCGCGCGGCAATGTCGGCAACGCTGATTTCGTCGTTGCGAAAGACTTCAACCTCGGCGCCCAGTTCACCAAAATACTGGACGATGTTGTAGGTAAAGCTGTCGTAGTTGTCGATCATCAAGAGTTTCATTTTGCTGCTCATGATTTACTCCAGCCCTTCTTCCACCAGCTCACTGGCGCGCAGCAACGCTCTGGCTTTGGCTTCGGTTTCTCTCCACTCGAGTTCCGGCACCGAATCGGCCACCACACCGGCAGCCGCCTGAACGTAAAGCATCTGGTCCTTGATGATGCCGGTGCGGATGGTGATGGCCACATCCATATCGCCTGAATAGCTCAGGTAGCCACAGGCACCGCCATACAGGCCACGCTTGGTCGGCTCCAGCTGGTCAATCAACTCCATCGCATGGACTTTAGGAGCGCCGCTCAGCGTGCCGGCCGGGAAGGTTGCTTTAAGTACATCCATGCCCGACACGCCGTCGAGCAGCATGCCCTCGACATTGCTCACAATGTGCATGACGTGGCTGTAGCGCTCGACGGCAAACGCTTCCGTCACCTTGACGCTGCCCGTTTTGGCAATGCGGCCAATGTCGTTTCTAGCCAGGTCAATCAGCATCACATGCTCGGCGCGCTCTTTCGGGTCGTTGATGAGTTCGTGCTCAACGGCTTTGTCAGCTTCAGGCGAAGAGGCGCGGGGTCGCGTGCCGGCGAGTGGCCGAATGGTAATTTTTTGCCCGTCGTCTGTTTGCTCTTGCCGCACCAGAATTTCGGGCGAAGCCCCGACCACATGGAAATCACCAAAATGGTAGTAATACATGTAGGGCGACGGATTCAGGGAGCGCAGCGCCCGGTACAAACTAAGCGGGGACTCGGTGTAGCGCTTTTTGATGCGCTGACCGACTTGCACCTGCATGAAGTCACCGCCTTCAATCAACTTTTTAGCGCGTTCCACGGCGGCGATGTAATCGGCCTTGGCAAAGTCGCGTTCAGCCGGAAAACCTTGCGACGGTTTGACGATTGGCGCACTGACTGAATACTTGAGCTGCTCTTTCAGCTCGCGCAAGCGCTTTTTCGAGTTGGCATAGGCCTCTGGCTGGGCCGGATCGGCGTAAACGATGAGATAGAGCTTGCCCGAAAGATTGTCAATTACCGCCAGTTCTTCGCATTGCAGCAGCAAAATGTCTGGGCAACCGAGTGTGTCGGGCGGGCAGGTGGCTTGTAATTTTTTCTCGATGTAGCGCACCGCGTCATAGCCAAAATAGCCCGCCAAGCCGCCGCAAAAGCGCGGCAAGCCAGGGCGCAAGGCGACTTTGAAGCGCTTTTGGTAATCACTGATGAAATCCAGCGGATTTTGTTTGGACGTTTCCACCACCCTGCCGTCGGTGACGACCTCCGTCACCGCATCAGCACCAAAACCCGAAGCACGCACCAGCGTGCGGGCAGCAGCCGACGGAACGTAGCTGTCCCATTTGTTGGTGATCACGCCGTTCACGGTGGACACGGCCATGCCCAACATTTCATTCGCGAGTGCGCC
>JAYWDL010000265.1:0-4708 GCA_043779865.1 Polaromonas sp. | reverse complement strand
TCGAGAAAGAAGCCTGCCCCCTGGGCCTGGCACCCACCTCCAGCACCACGGCGGCGCTGGCGCTGGGTGACGCGCTCGCGGTTGCGCTGCTGAAAGCCCGAGGTTTCAGCGCCCAGGACTTTGCCCGTTCGCACCCCGGTGGCAAGCTGGGGCGGCGATTGCTGGTGCTTGTCAGCGATGTGATGCACTCCGGCAAAGACTTGCCCACCGTTGGCAGTGACAGCAGCCTCGCTGAGGCCCTGCTTGAAATGAGCGCCAAGGGCTTGGGCATGACGGCGATCATTGATGATGCCCAACATATTCTTGGGATCTTTACCGACGGCGATTTGCGCCGGGTTCTTGCTGCTGGCGCCGACCTGCGCCAGGCCAAAATTGCCGACCTCATGAAACGAAACCCGCGAACCATCGACCCTGACCGGCTGGCCGCAGAGGCTGTGCAGCAAATGGAGACCCTGCGCATCAACGGCATGCTGGTTGCCGACAGGCAAAACCGCCTGCTGGGCGTGTTCAACATGCATGATCTGCTGCGGGCTGGCGTGCTGTAGCCCAGGTCGACCATGCCTGCAAGCAGAACTCTGACGACTATTTCGCCGGCGACCCACGTCAAATGGGGTGTGTTTCGCCTGCTGGAGCGCCTGAGCGACCTGCGTGGCAACTCCGCGAGTGGGCATCTGGAACTGAACCGGCCCGAGCAGCCGCTGGCATCGCTGTGGGTGTTTGTGTCTACGATCGGTGAACTCAACGCGATTGATCCGCTGCTGCGTGAGGTTGTCGCCCGCACACCGCAGCTTAAACTCGTTTTGATCACTGACCACCCACACTACCGCGAGAGCTACCTTGCGCGCTATCCGGCAGCTGAAGTTTGCGTCACCCGTGGTCACGGCACCGACGCTGCGGAGCTTGCCAGGCACTACCCACCCCAACTGCTGGTGGTGGCGGAGATACCCTGCTGGCCGTCTGACGCGCCCTGCCGCTTCTCGTTTGCTTTTCTGCTTGAAGCCAAGCGTGCAGGCGCTGCCGCCGTGCTCGTCAACGCCTGGCTTTACCACTATGCGCCCGCGAGCCGGATGGATGGCATTGAGCGCCAACTCTTCCAGAAAGACTACCTGCGGGCATTTGACGCCATTGGGGCCCAGACAGATGAGATGCGGCAGAAATTGCTAGCCACCGGTGCTGATGCTGACCGGGTGACCGTTACAGGCAATATCAAATTTGACGCCATGCTGCAAACCAACTGGTCACCGGCCAAAGCACGCAGCCCCGCCATGCTGGGCGCGTTGATCGACTCAGGACGCCCGGTCATCGTTGCCGGTTGCTTGACCGACTTTGCAGAGCAGGAAATGGTGCTGGAGGCCTTTGTTGCCGTGTGCGAACACCATCCCGACGCCCTTCTGGTGCTGGCCCCCCGCCACCCCGAGGCCACTGACCAGATGGTGGCTTTGCGTGATCTCCTTAAGCGACGCTGCCTGCCCGCAGTGTTCAGGTCTGAGCTGGCCGACGCACCCATTGAGGGTCCGATGGCCTGCATGGTTCTGGATACCATGGGCGACCTGCGCGATTTCTATGCCGCTGCTACCGTCGCGCATGTAGGCGTTGACCATAACGTGTTGGAACCGCTGGGATTTGGAAAGCCCGTCACGGTCAAACCGGGGTGGAACACGACCTACCCGTCATATCCCGTGTATCGCCTGTTGATGGACTCAAGGACGTTGATTCATATAACCAAAGCTACAGAATTATCAACAAATTGGCTGGACCTGATTGACAATCCTGATCAATACCGTGAGCGCGCAGCCATCAACGGCTCTGCGTTGTCTGGTCTTCGAGGTGCTGTTGCAAAGCATATGGCACAGATTGCACCGCTACTCTTAGTTTGATTGAAGGATGAAATACGGCCTGTTATGCAAATCCTGCACCTTGCATTGACGCCGTTGGTCGGTGCGCCACTGCGTATCTGCCGCGCACTCGCGCTACATGAAGGCATCAGCGCGAGATTCGCCGTCCTGGACACCGGCATGGGTGCTTATGACCGAATGGTCTTCGAAACTGATTTACAGTGGTCAAGAAACCGCGACGAGATCATTAAACTGGCCGATGAAGCCGATGTCATCCACCTGCACAATTTCATAGATCTCGACAGTAGGCAATTCCTACCCATCGACATCAGGAAACTCTGGAACCAAGGTCGTCCCATGGTTCGCCATTTCCATTCCACGCCAGATAGCATCGCGGGCTTCATGCACACGAGTGCAAAAACAGTCATTGACTGCAAAATTCCGAAACTGGTCATCCCGCAATACCCGGCTCGATTCTTCCCGATGGCAAAGGTTGTTCCAAACATAATCCTCAATGAAGAGCTCACACAGGTCACCGGTCAAAGAAGCTCAATATTGCGAATCGCATATGCGCCAACACGCTTCAATTCCGGACGCGCGTCCCGCTGGGACACCAAGGGCTACTTGGAAACAGTGCAGTTGCTGAAACGCGTGGTGCGCAAGGCGGCGGCGCGCAACATCGATATTCACGTAGACGTCATCGAGCAGGTGAGTCACGCTGAGTGCCTTCGCCGCAAGTCTAGCTGCCACATCGTCATAGATGACCTGGTTACCGGCAGCTATCACCTCAATACGCTGGAATCGTTGGCTAGTGGCTCTATCTGCCTGACTTACATGGACCGGACAACACAACAGGCCGTGTGCGACCTGACCGGCAGGAGCGACTTCCCCGCCTTAAGTGTCGGGCTTGAAAATGCAGAGGCTGTACTTCTTGATCTCGCCGACGATCGGCCACTGGTTGAAGCCATTGGCCAGCATTCGCGGGCATGGATGAACCGCCACTGGGCACCGAAAAAAATGTCACAACACTTCCTCGATGCCTACGTCCACGTCATCGAGCATCCCGGCCAACCCTTCCCACTCCGAAGCGACACTGCGCCCATTGTGCAAGAGTGGATGGACGTCCGTCTGCATGATTTGGTCTGGAAGAACCGCCACAAGCGTTGGCCAAGCGTGATGCCGAACTGGGTGCGAAGTCTGCGGGGCAGCGCGGGCAAGGCCCTGCGCGGAATCGGACTTAATTGACTGAACCTCACCAGAAGCAATTATCAGAATATGACAACTAAAAAAGCGCGGGTCATTGCCATGTACCTGCCTCAATATCACCCGATTCCGGAGAACGACGGCATCTGGGGCAAGGGCTTTACCGAATGGCGCAATGTGGTCGCGGCCAAGCCGCTCTATCCGGACCATTACCAGCCAAAGCTGCCCAGCGCCCTTGGCTTCTACGACTTGCGACTGCCTGAGGTGCGAGAGGCGCAGGCGCAACTGGCCCGGGAACACGGTGTGGAAGGCTTCTGCTACTACCACTATTGGTTTGGGGGGAAGCGCCTGCTGGAACGCCCGTTCAACGAAGTTTTGGCCAGTGGCAAGCCCGACTTTCCATTCTGCCTGTGCTGGGCGAACGAGTCTTGGAGCGGCGTCTGGGTCGGCAAGCCTGACGAAATCATCATGGAGCAGACCTACCCCGGCCCTGACGAGCACGCATCGCACTTTGAATTCTTGCTTCCGGCCTTTCGCGATCCACGCTATCTGAGAATTGATGACAAGCCAATCTTCTTCATCTACCGTGCAATGAAGATTCCCGAACTTGAAGCGTTCATCGCCCAATGGCAGGCACTTGCCCGCGCGGCAGGGCTACCTGGCGTCTATTTCATAGCAGTGAATCATCGAAACCAACCCTGGGAACCTGGCGAGCATGGCTTTGATGCCAGCGTCGCCCACCGCCTTCCAGACACCCGGCCCTGGATGTCGAAACGCCAGCCGCTGCGCTGGCTGCGTTTTCGCCTGCAAGCATTACGCGACTGGCCAACCGTTTACCGGTATGAAGAAGCGTTGCGCAACCCGGTGTTTGACAAGACTCGCACTGGTGAGTGGTACCCCACCGTTTATCCCAACTGGGACACAAGCGCCCGCCACGGCACCCGGGGTCTGGTCATGCATGGTGCAACGCCGGCATTGTTCCGCTGTCAGCTTCGCAAGGCCATTGAACTTGTTTCAGATCGACCCGCAGACCACAGGATCGTGATGCTCAAGTCATGGAACGAATGGGCGGAAGGAAATTATGTCGAACCTGATCAGCGCTTCGGGACCGAATTCCTGGAAGCCATCCGAGACGAAATCCTGCCGCCACCGGCTGCAGCGCATCGCCGTGACATCGCGGAGAGCACATGAACACCCGCGAGACGAACAGCGGTTTGACGCAACCAGAAACGGCCGCAGCGGCCTGCCGACTGCTGGCCATGTATTTGCCACAATTCCACCCGATCCCTGAGAACGACGCGTGGTGGGGCAAAGGCTTTACCGAATGGACCAACGTCACGCGCGCCAGGCCAAAGTTTCGTGGGCACTACCAGCCACACCTGCCAGCAGACCTTGGCTACTATGACCTTCGCATTCCGGAAGTCCGCGAACTGCAGGCAGAACTCGCCCGCACTCACGGCATCAGCGGATTTTGCTACTACCACTACTGGTTCAACGGCAAGCGTTTGCTTGAGCGTCCGCTGGCTGAAATCCTCAATTCCGGCAAACCTGATTTCCCGTTCTGCATCTGCTGGGCCAACGAAAACTGGACTCGACTGTGGGATGGTCGCGAGCAAGAGATGCTGATTGGCCAAGACTATTCGGCCGACGACGACCGAAAGCACATCCGG
>JAYWDL010000264.1:0-4712 GCA_043779865.1 Polaromonas sp. | reverse complement strand
GGCGCGCCCGAGGATTACACGCAAATGCGATTCATTGTCCGCATCGGCGACAAGATGGGCCAGCGCGATGTGATTGCCCGGCTGGGCCGTCCGGCGATTGTGTTTGCACCGAACAAGACGCTGGCCGCGCAGCTCTACAGCGAATTCCGCGAGTTTTTCCCGAAAAACGCGGTGGAGTATTTCGTCAGTTATTACGATTACTACCAGCCCGAAGCCTATGTGCCGCAGCGCGACCTGTTCATTGAAAAGGACTCCGCCATCAATGAGCACATCGAGCAGATGCGGCTTTCGGCGACGAAAAGCGTGCTGGAGCGCCGTGACACCATCATCGTGGCGACCGTCAGCGCGATTTACGGCATTGGCGCGCCCGAGGATTACACCCAGATGCGTTTCATCGCCCGCATTGGCGACAAGATGGGGCAGCGCGACGAGATTGCGCGGCTGATTCGCATGCAGTACAGCCGCAATGAGCAGGATTTTTCTCGCGGCACCTTCCGGGTGCGTGGCGACGTGATCGACATTTTTCCGGCGGAACATTCCGAGCTGGCCGTTCGCATCGAGCTGTTTGATGACGAGATTGAATCCCTGCAGCTGTTTGATCCGCTCACGGGCCGCATCCGGCAGAAAATCCCGCGTTTTGTGGTTTACCCCAAGAGCCATTACGTCACGCCGCGCGACAAGGTCATGAGCGCCGTTGAAACCATCAAGCTGGAACTGTCCGAGCGTGTCGGCCAGTTCATTGCCGACGGCAAGCTGGTCGAAGCCCAGCGCATCGAGCAGCGCACCCGGTTTGACCTGGAAATGCTGGGCGAAATAGGTCACTGCAAGGGCATCGAAAATTACACCCGTCACCTGAGCGGCGCTCCGCCGGGCTCGCCGCCTTCAACGCTGTGCGACTACCTGCCCAAAGATTCGGTGATGTTTCTCGACGAGAGCCACGTCATGATTGGCCAGCTCAACGCCATGTACAACGGCGACCGGGCACGCAAGACGACGCTGGTGGAATACGGCTTTCGCCTGCCGAGTGCGCTGGACAACCGGCCGTTGAAGTTTGAAGAGTTCGAATCAAAAATGCGACAGGCCGTTTTTGTTTCGGCCACCCCGGCCGCTTATGAAAACGAGCATGCGGGGCAGGTGGTTGAGCAGCTTGTCCGGCCGACTGGCTTGGTGGATCCGCAGGTTGAAGTGCGACCTGCCACCCATCAGGTCGATGACGTGCTGCAGGAAATCCGCATTCGCGTGGAGATTAATGAGCGCGTGCTGATTACCACGCTGACCAAGCGAATGGCCGAGCAACTGACCGATTATCTGAGCGAGAACGGTGTCAAGGTGCGTTACCTGCACAGCGATGTGGAGACGGTCGAGCGGGTTGAAATCTTGCGCGACCTGCGGCTGGGAGCTTTTGATGTGCTCGTAGGCATTAACCTGCTCCGCGAAGGGCTGGATATTCCCGAAGTTTCGCTGGTGGCGATTCTGGACGCCGACAAGGAAGGGTTCCTGCGGTCAGAGCGCAGCCTGATCCAGACTATTGGCCGTGCCGCACGCAACCTGAACGGCCGTGCCATTTTGTACGCTGACCGGATTACCGACTCGATGAAGAGGGCGATGGGCGAGACTGAGCGACGCCGCAACAAACAAATTGCCTTTAACGTCGAGCATGGCATCACCCCGCGCAGCGTGGTCAAGCGCATCAAGGACCTGATTGACGGCGTGTACAGCGAGAAATCCGGCAAGGAAGCTGAAAAGCTTGAGATGCAAAAGGCGCTTGTCGAAGATATGAGCGAGAAAGACGTTTCGCGTGAAATCAAGCGTCTGGAAAAACAGATGGTGGAGCACGCGAAGAACCTAGAATTCGAGAAAGCCGCCAGGGTTCGCGACCAATTGCATATTCTGAAAGAGCAAGCTTTCGGCGCTTCCGGATCCGACAATGTTGTACCGATTTCTTCCGCCGCTTGATATTGAGCGTTTTGCACTCCATGGTGCATCGGTCGCTTCGCTGTTCGGGTAACTCCGTAGATCGAAGCGATCCAACTGGAAAAAAAGCCAGGTGCATGGTATACTTGACGAAATTAGTCAACAACTTAAAAGCTAAAAAAAGTCCCCACGATAGCCAGCTAACTGGCTTGGGCACGGAGGAGCAGTTCCCTGGTAGCCACAAGCGTTCAGGGCCAAAACGACAGTCAAGCACACTTTAAGGAGCTTGTTATGCGTCTCACGACCAAAGGCCGCTTTGCGGTCACCGCGATGATTGATTTAGGGCTGCGCCAGAATAACGGTCCGGTCACACTTGCTGCAATCAGCCAGCGACAGCAAATTTCGCTGTCTTACCTTGAGCAGTTGTTCGGTAAATTGCGCCGCCACGAGTTGGTGGAGTCCACCCGGGGCCCGGGTGGGGGCTACACGTTGGGCCGCAAGGCTTCAGAAATTACTGTTGCCGACATTATTGTCTCCGTGGATGAGCCCATTGATGCGACCCAGTGCGGTGGCAAGGAAAACTGTCTGGGAGATGGCGGACGCTGCATGACGCACGACTTATGGACATCGCTTAACAGCCGCATGGTGGAGTTCCTTGATTCCGTAAGCCTGCAAAAACTCGTTGACGAGCAGTTGGCCAAGGGCGTGGTGGTTGAGAGCACCCCTCAAGTGAAAAAAGCGATTTTTGCATCGCCTATCGTCAAGCCCCTTCGCGTGAATGCACCTAACTCCGTTTTTGCCCTGGGCAATGCATTTTCAAAATCCTGATGGATTTTGACTGCATTGCATTGACGTCATTGTTTTGAGCTGCCAGCCAGCCATGAATTAAAGAGCTAGCCACATGGAAACCCCTCATTTTCCGATTTATATGGACTATAGCGCCACCAATCCCTGCGATCCGCGGGTAGTGGACGCCATGATTCCCTGGTTGCGCGAGCATTTTGGCAACCCTGCTTCCCGCAGCCATGCATGGGGTTGGGAGGCCGAAGCTGCCGTTGAAAAGGCCCGCGAGCAGGTGGCCGCGTTGATTGGCGCCGATCCGCGCGAAATTGTCTGGACCAGTGGTGCGACCGAGTCCAATAACCTGGCTCTCAAGGGCGCGGCGCACTTCTACAAAACCAAGGGCAAGCACCTCATCACGGTCAAGACTGAGCACAAAGCGGTGCTTGATACCTGCCGTGAACTGGAACGTCAAGGCTTTGAGGTAACTTACCTGGACGTCCAAACTGACGGTTTGCTTGATCTGGAAGTGCTCAAGGCGGCGATTCGGCCTGACACCATTCTGGTCAGTGTCATGTTCGTCAACAACGAAATTGGCGTCATTCAGGATATTGCTGCTATTGGTGCCTTGTGCCGTGAAAAGGGCATTATTTTTCATACCGATGCGGCGCAGGCAACCGGCCGCGTGGACATTGACCTGCAGACCTTGCCGGTTGATTTGATGAGTTTGACCTCGCACAAGACCTACGGCCCGAAGGGCATAGGTGCCCTGTATGTGCGCCGCAAGCCGCGTGTGCGCCTTGAAGCGCAAATGCATGGTGGCGGCCATGAGCGGGGAATGCGTTCGGGCACCTTGCCGACGCACCAGATCGTGGGCATGGGCGAGGCCTACCGCATTGCCAAAGCCGAGATGCATGACGAAAACAAGCGAATCCGTGCACTGCACGAGCGCATGCTGAACGGACTCAAGGATGTCGAGGAAGTATTCCTTAACGGCCATGCGGAAAAACGCGTGCCGCACAACCTGAACATGAGCTTCAATTTCGTCGAAGGCGAGTCATTGATCATGGGTATCAAGGGCTTGGCGGTGTCCAGCGGTTCGGCCTGCACCTCGGCCAGCCTGGAGCCCAGCTATGTTTTGCGCGCCCTGGGCCGCAGCGACGAGCTTGCGCACAGTAGCCTGCGCATGACCATTGGCCGGTGGACTACCGAGGAAGAGATCGATTACGCAGTCAAGACCATCAAGGAAAACGTGGCCAAGCTGCGTGAGCTGTCTCCGCTGTGGGAAATGTTCAAGGATGGTGTTGACCTGTCCACCATCCAGTGGGCGGCGCATTAAATAAACAGGTGTTCAGATGGCTTGGAAAAAGTCATTTGCCCGGCAACCAGAACTCAGGAGTTAATCATGGCATACAGCGAAAAAGTGGTGGATCACTATGAAAATCCCCGCAACGTCGGTTCTTTTGAAAAGGGCGACGAAACGGTAGGCACCGGCATGGTGGGTGCGCCGGCGTGCGGCGACGTGATGAAACTGCAAATCAAGGTCAACCCGGTTACGGGCGTGATTGAGGATGCGCGTTTCAAGACTTACGGTTGCGGCTCGGCGATTGCCTCCAGTTCGCTTGTCACCGAATGGGTGAAAGGCAAAACCCTGGACGAAGCCGCGAGTATTAAAAACAGCGCGATTGCCGAAGAACTGGCGCTGCCGCCTGTCAAAATTCACTGCTCCATCCTGGCCGAAGATGCCATCAAGGCGGCTGTGAATGATTACAAGCAAAAGCACCTCCTGGCTGAAGCCGCGCACTGACCAACCTGTTTAATTTCGAGCGATTTACATGTCCGTTACCCTTACCGACGCCGCCGCCCGCCATGTGACCCGCTATATCAGCAAGCGCGGCAAGGGCGTGGGCGTGCGCTTGGGCGTCAAGACCACAGGATGCTCGGGGCTGGCCTACAAGCTGGAATATGCCGACGAAATTGCGCCTGAAGACGTGGTGTTCGAAGACAACGGTGTCAAG
>JAYWDL010000263.1:0-12864 GCA_043779865.1 Polaromonas sp. | reverse complement strand
AAGGCCTGGGCAAAGACGTCACCGACAAGTTTTTGAGCGGCCTGCCCGGCATCCAGAAAGAGGGCTGCGACGGCCTCATCACCAGTTGCCGCTGGGTGCTGCACCGCATGCCGAAGCATGTGCGCACCGTGTGCCTGGAGTTTTTTGGCAATGCCAAAGACGCGGTGCCCAGCATTGTGGAAATCAGGGATTTCATGTTTGCCGAGAGCAAACGTTCGGGAGTGCTGCTGGCCGGGCTGGAGCACCTGGACGACCGGTATTTGAAGGCAGTGGGCTATGCGACCAAGTCAAAACGGGCCGCTACCGCAGGGGCTGGCTTTTCTACTGCGGGTTCCAGTTCGGGCCTGCCCAAGATGGTCCTGTTTGGCGACATTGCCGGTGACGACGCAGACGCTGTGGCCCGCGCCACGTCAGAGGTGGTGCGCATCGCCAATTCGCGCAATGGCGAAGGCTTTATCGCCATCAGCCCGGAGGCGCGCAAGAAGTTCTGGCTCGACCGCAAGCGCACGGCCGCCATCAGCAAGCACACCAACGCTTTCAAGATCAATGAAGACGTGGTGATCCCGCTGCCGCGCATGGCCGAGTACACCGATGGAATTGAGCGCATCAACATTGAGCTGAGCCTGCAAAACAAGCTCAAGCTGTGCGATGCGCTGCACGAGTTTTTCACCAAGGGCAACCTGCCATTGGGCAAGCACGACGACTTGAACGAGATCGCCACACCTGAGTTGCTGGAAGACCGCGTGGCACAGGCCGTGGCCCTGATTGGCGAGGTGCGCGCGCTGTGGGCGCTCTGGTTGCGCGAGGTGGATGCGCTGTTCCCGCAGTTGCAAGACCACACACTGCGCGCCAGCTGGAAAACCCAAATCCGCGCCAGGCTGCAAAGCATCTTCAGCGGCGTGGCGTTTGAGCCGATCCTCAAAGAATGCAATGCCATCCATCAACGCGTGCTCAAGGGCCGCGTCTGGGTGGCCCTGCACATGCACGCGGGTGACGGCAATGTGCACACCAACATCCCCGTCAACAGCGACAACTACGAGATGCTGCAAACAGCGCATGCGGCGGTGGCCCGCATCATGGTGTTGGCGCGCAGCCTGGGTGGCGTGATCTCGGGTGAGCACGGCATTGGCATCACCAAGCTGGCGTTCATGACCGACGATGAACTGGCTGGCTTTGCCGCCTACAAGGCCCGCATCGACCCCGAAGGCCGCTTCAACAAAGGCAAGCTGCTGCGCGGTGCGTCACTGGCCGCGCTGGGTGACGAGGCCCTGCACACGGCTGACCTGAGCCATGCCTATACCCCCAGCTTCGGCCTGATGGGGCATGAGTCGTTGATCATGCAGCAGAGCGATATCGGCGCCATCAGCGACAGCATCAAGGATTGCCTGCGCTGCGGCAAGTGCAAGCCGGTCTGCGCCACCCATGTGCCGCGTGCCAACCTGCTGTACAGCCCGCGCGACAAGATCCTGGCCACCTCGCTGCTGATCGAGGCCTTCTTGTACGAGGAGCAGACCCGCCGCGGCATCAGCCTGAAGCATTGGGAAGAGTTCGAGGACGTGGCCGACCACTGCACGGTCTGCCACAAATGTTTGAGCCCCTGCCCGGTGAAGATCGACTTTGGCGATGTGTCGATGAATATGCGCAATCTGCTGCGCAAGATGGGGCAAAAGAGCTTCCGGCCTGGCAATGCCGCAGCGATGTTGATGCTCAACGCCACCAGCCCCAATACCATCAAGCTGGTGCGCGGTGCCATGGTGGGCCTGGGCTTCAAGGTGCAGCGATTGGCCAGCGATGTGCTCAAGCTGGCCGCTCGCAAGCAGACCAGCGCGCCGCCGGCCAGCGTGGGCAGCGCGCCGTTGCGCGAGCAGGTGATCCACTTCATCAACAAAAAGCTGCCGGGCGGCCTGCCCAAGAAAACAGCGCGGGCCTTGCTGGACATCGAGGACAAGGACTACGTGCCCATCATCCGCAACCCGGTGGCCACCACCGCCGAGACTGAGGCGGTGTTTTACTTCCCCGGCTGCGGCAGTGAGCGCTTGTTCAGCCAGGTCGGCCTGGCCACCCAAGCCATGCTGTGGCATGCCGGCGTGCAGACGGTGCTGCCGCCGGGCTATTTGTGCTGCGGCTACCCGCAGCGCGGCTCGGGCCAGTTTGACAAGGCCGAGAAGATGATCACCGACAACCGGGTGCTGTTCCACCGGGTCGCCAACACGCTGAATTACCTCGACATCAAGACCGTGGTGGTCAGCTGCGGCACCTGTTACGACCAGCTGCAGGGTTATGAATTTGGCAAGATATTCCCGGGCAGCCGCATCATCGACATCCACGAATACCTGCTCGAAAAAGGCATCACCTTGCCGGCCGGCCAGCCCGGTTTCCTGTACCACGAGCCCTGCCACAACCCGATGAAACTGGGCGACTCGATGAAGACAGTGAAGGCGCTGATTGGCGACAAGGTGCTCAAAAGCGAGCGCTGCTGCGGCGAATCTGGCACGCTGGGCGTGACCCGGCCCGATATTTCGACGCAGGTGCGCTTTCGCAAGGAAGAAGAAATCCGCAAGGGCGAAGCCGAACTGCGCGCGTCGGGGGCTGTCGCCGAGACTGGCAATGTCAAGATTTTGACCAGTTGCCCGAGCTGCCTGCAGGGCTTGAGCCGCTACGGCAACGACCTGCAAAATGGCTTGCTGGAAGCCGATTACATCGTGGTCGAAATGGCGAACCAGATCCTTGGCAAGGAATGGCTGCCCGACTATGTGGCGGCGGCCAACCATGGCGGGATTGAACGGGTGCTGGTTTAGCCCGCATGACTGACTGTGCCTGTCCCCTGTGCGAAACCGATGGCGGTTTGCTGGTGTTTCGCAATGAATCTCTGCGAATTATCCAGGCCAGCGAGGCGGGTTTTCCGGCGTTTTACCGCGTGGTCTGGAACCGGCATGTGGCCGAGTTTTCGGATCTTTCAGCCACTGAACGCGAGACCTGCATGAATGCCGTCGTGGCGGTCGAGCAGATTCTGCGAAGCGAACTGAGCCCTGCCAAGATTAATCTGGCCGCTTTGGGCAACATGGTGCCGCATCTACACTGGCACGTCGTGGCCCGCTTCGATGGGGACAGCCACTTTCCGGCATCGGTCTGGAGTGCGCCGCAGCGTCCGCTTGATACAAAAAAGGTGGCGGCTATCGCTTTGCGGTGCATTGACATCAACCGGCTGATCGCCGGAAAAATGGCGCTTTGAAGCGCCTTAAACCTAATTTACAGAAAGTGAGACATCCTTATGGCAGGTCTTCAAGCCAGGTCACCGACCCCTACGGCGCTGACGGTTCACAGCCAGTCGCGCATTCTTGAAATTACCTTTTCAGACGGCGCTGAATTCAAAATTCCGTTTGAATTGATGCGTATCTACTCACCGTCGGCAGAAGTGCAGGGCCACGGCCCGGGGCAGGAAATATTACAGACCGGAAAGCGTGAAGTTAATGTTGTGGCGCTGGAGCCGATTGGCAACTACGCGGTCAAGCCGGTGTTTTCCGACGGTCACGAAAGCGGTCTCTTTACCTGGGACTATCTTTACCATCTGGGTGCAGATGAAAGTCGTCTGTGGGACGATTACCACCGCAGGCTGCAAGCTGCAGGGGCGGAACGCGACGCACCCATGATTGTTGCCGGCGGACATGGCTGCAGCAGTCACTGACAGTGCTGAACCGTCAATCCGGATTACTGTTGTTTTCTCAGCATAAAACCCGGTAATGTCCTGTACAACCCAGGGGCTGTCGCAACCCACCGGGGCTTTGCCGCCTAGGATTCACTCTATGACAACTACCCATTTTGGTTTTCAATCAGTTGACGAGCAGGACAAGGCGCGTCGTGTGCGTAGCGTGTTTGACTCCGTCGCGCCCAAATACGATGTGATGAACGACTTGATGTCGATGGGCCTGCACCGTGCCTGGAAGGCCTACACCGTGCTGGTCGCCAACGTCAAGGAAGGTCAGCAGGTATTGGACATTGCTGGCGGCACCGGAGACCTGGCCCTGGCGTTCGCATCCAAGGTCGGCCCAAGCGGCCGCGTTGTCCATACCGACATCAACGAAGCCATGCTCAGGGAAGGGCGAAATCGACTGCTCGATGCCGGCGTGAGCCTGCCAACGCTGGTGTGCGACGCTGAGCATCTGCCTTTTGCCGATGCCAGTTTTGATGTCGTCACCGTGGCTTTCGGCCTGCGCAACATGACGCATAAAGACCATGCCTTGCGCGAGATGAACCGGGTGCTGAAACCCGGCGGCAAACTTTTGGTGCTGGAGTTTTCCAAAGTCGCCAAGCCGTTCGAAAAAATTTACGACTGGTACTCATTCAAGGTATTGCCCAGGATTGGCAAGCTGGTGGCCAATGACGATGCAAGTTACCAGTACCTGGCCGAGTCAATTCGCATGCACCCGGGCCAGGAAGAACTCAAAGCCCTTATGCGTAATACTGGCTTTGGCCATGTGGATTACCACAACATGTCAGGCGGGGTGGTGGCATTGCATGTTGGAATCAAGTGTTGACAGGTTTTGCGGCTTCTTGCCGTGATCAGGTTTTGATTGTGATTAAGGAGACGATATGAAAATATGGCCGGTAATTCTTTCCGCAGTATTTGCGGTAACCCTCACCTTGTCAGGAACCGCTGCTGATGCCAAACGGATGGGTGGCGGCTCGTCAATTGGCAAGCAGTCGTCCAACGTGACACAGCGCCAGGCACCGGCAAATGTGACCAATTCTGCCGCCAAGCCAGCGACTCCCGCCGCAGCTACTCCTCCTGTAGCACCCAAAAAACCTTGGGGCGCCATGCTGGGCGGTCTGGCTGCAGGCCTGGGCCTGGCCTGGCTGGCTTCGTCGCTGGGCTTGGGCGGAGCCTTTAGCCAGATCATCATGTTTGCCTTGCTGGCGCTGGTGGTGATGGTGGTGATTGGGTTCGTCATGCGCAAACTCAAGGGCGGTGCCTCCAACGCGCCGGGCGCTACTCGCTCGCAACCGCCTTTCGCCTTTCAGGGCGCAGGCAGTGCAGCCGAGGCCACGACACCCCGAAACTACAGCCCCGCCAATGTGGGTAATGACGCTTCAGCGCGTCCCTGGGAGCGCAGTGGAACGGCTTTTGACAGCACCGCTGCCGCACCTGCCGCTGCCGGGTCCATGATTGGCTCCGGCTTGGCCGGGTCGCAATCCTGGGGCGTGCCCGTGGGTTTTGATGCTGAAGGTTTCCTCAAGGCCAGCAAGGCTAATTTCGTGACATTGCAAGACGCCTGGGACCGCTCCGACATCCAGAATCTGCGTTCCATGATGACGGACGATATGCTTGAGCAGATCAAGACGCAACTGGCAGACCGTGAAACCCACACCGGCGGCGTCACCAATAAAACCGAGGTTGTCATGCTTGATGCCCAGTTGTTGGGTATTGAAGAAATGAGCGATGTGTACATGGCCAGCGTTGAGTTCTCGGGCATGATCAAGGAAGACGCCTCTGCCGGCGCCAGCCCGTTCCGTGAAGTCTGGAACATGACCAAGCCCCGTACTGGCGGCAGCGGCTGGCTGGTTGCAGGCGTACAGGCGCTACAGTGAGTTCACATCAGATAGCAGTCATAAGCTGGTCATGACCAAGTAAAAGGCGTTGGGAAAGGGCATTGGGCCGAAACCATCTTTTATCCTGCAAAATCGGGGACGTATGAATAACACGTCCCCCTTTTCTTTTCTGGAGTCCATCGCCACCCGTTTTCAGCCACCCGCCTGGATGGTCGATGAAGGGCAACAGCGGCTGGTGCTGTTTCTGAATCATGTCCTGATGCAGGAAAAACAGGCCCAAAACCGGCTTTTGCGTCAAAAAGGCCGTGTTGTTCATTTGAAATGGGGTTTGTTTGCTATCGATTTGGTAGTAACTCCTGCCGGCTTGGTGGACCGTGCACCGCCTTTTACCAAACCAGATCTGCTCCTGTCGGTCACTGCTGAGTCATCAATGGTTGTTGTACGGTCCGTTTTGTCAGGCAAGGCCCCCCCGGTGAAGATTGAAGGCGATGTGCAACTGGCTGCCGAGCTCGGATGGCTGGCTGAAAACCTGCGCTGGGATGTCGAGGAGGATTTGTCCCGCCTGATAGGGGATGCGCCGGCCCATGCCCTGGCTGATATGGGCAGACGTGTAGCTACAGGCTTGAAGCAATTTCTGGCTCAGGAACCTTTGTCGCCGACAGTGGCTTCGTCTTCGACAGTTGCGGTTCCAGTGCCAGAGCGCAGCGCAGCACCGTCTGCGTCAAGTTCGTTCACCTCCGGGAGCAACGCAGCATGCCAAGCGACAAGTGTGGAGGCAACCGAAGGCAGTGCCGGGCTGTCCCAAGCAGGTTCAGTTCCTCCGGGGAGCAGCGACATAAACGAAGTCAAAAACGTTGAGAAACCGCCCACGCCCGGTAATCCTGCATGAGCCGGATTTTCAGGGGCGTGTACATTGGCTGGACCGTACTGCGCTTCGGTCTTGACGAACTGGTTCTGTCGAGCTTTGAAAAACCGTGGATTCGGCTGCTGACACGTATTGTGTCGATTGGCCGAAATCTGAAAGCACCCCGGGGCGAACGTCTTCGTGAGGCGCTTGAGTTACTGGGGCCTATTTTTGTGAAATTCGGGCAGGTCCTGTCCACGCGCCGTGACCTGTTGCCGCCCGACATTGCTGATGAACTGGCACGGCTTCAGGATCGCGTTCCTCCGTTTGCGTCTACCGTGGCGGTGGCGATCATTGAAAAGTCTTTTGGCAAGCCGCTGGACCTTATATTCGCGACGTTTGAGCACACGCCTGTTGCCAGTGCTTCCATAGCCCAGGTTCACTTCGCCACGCTGCCTGACGGTCGGGAAGTGGCCGTCAAGGTGCTGAGGCCCAATATGCTGGGGGCTTTCAAGAAAGATTTGGCACTGATGCGCATGATGGCCGGCTGGGTCGAGCGCGCTTCGGCGGATGGCAAACGCCTTAAGCCGCGCGAGGTGGTAGCCGAGTTTGACAAGTATCTTCATGACGAGCTCGATTTGCTGCGCGAGGCCTCCAATGCGGCGCAACTGCGCCGTAACATGCAAAGCCTCAATCTTGTGATGATTCCAGAGATGTACTGGGACTATTGCATGCCTGATGTCATGGTGATGCAGCGCATGAACGGCGTGCCCATCGGCCAGACCCGGCGCTTGCGCGATGCGGGTGTGGACATGAAAAAACTGGCCCGCGACGGTGTCACCATTTTTTTTACGCAAGTATTTCGCGACGGGTTTTTTCATGCCGACATGCACCCCGGCAATATCCAGGTCAGCCTCGCGCCGGCCACCTTTGGACGCTACATTTCCCTCGACTTCGGGATTGTCGGCACACTCACCGAGGTGGACAAGGAATATCTTGCTCAAAATTTCAGCGCTTTTTTTCAGCGTGACTACAAGCGCGTTGCCGAACTGCATATCGAGTCCGGCTGGGTTCCCGCGGCTACCCGCGTTGATGAACTGGAGTCTGCCATCCGCGCCTGCTGCGAGCCCATGTTTGACCGCCCGCTCAAGGAGCTTTCCCTCGGGCTGGTGCTGATGCGGCTATTCCAGACCTCGCGCCGCTTTCAGGTGGAAATCCAGCCGCAACTGGTGCTGCTGCAAAAAACCCTGCTCAATATTGAAGGCTTGGGACGCGAACTGGATCCTGACCTTGACTTGTGGAGCACGGCCAAGCCTTTCCTGGAACGGTGGATGCTGGAGCAGGTAGGCCCTGAAAAATTGCTTGCCCAACTGAAGGCTGAAGCTCCAACGTATGCCAAACTGTTACCGACGCTGCCGCGTCTGCTCGCCCAGTACCTGAAGGCGGGGCCGTCAGTGAACCGGCGCGAACTGAATGATTTGTTGGCCGAACAAAAGCGTACGAACAAACTGTTGCAAAGCCTGATTTATGGCGGCTTGGGTTTTGTGCTGGGACTGATATTCATGCAGGTTGTGCTGCGCATCCGCCTGTTTTGAGGTCATTGTCAGGTGGCTCCCCTCTGTCGGGGATACTCCGGCCTATTTAAGGCTTTGGCAAGGCAAGCCCTATAATTGAAGGCTTTGCACCATTGGTCCTTGCAGGCCGAAATTCCCAGAAACAAGCCCAAGCACCATGCCAATCTACGCTTACAAATGCGAATCCTGCGGATTTGCCAAAGACGTTTTGCGAAAAATGTCAGATGCGCCATTGACCGATTGCCCGCAATGCGGAACTGCGAGCTTTAAAAAGCAGCTGACTGCGGCGGGCTTTCAACTCAAGGGGTCGGGCTGGTATGTCACGGATTTTCGCGGTGGCAATAATGGCGCACCCACTTCAAAAGCTGCTGATAGCGAGTCGGACGCACAGGTCAGCACCGACAACAAATCGGATGCTGCCGGAGCAGCCTCTGCACCGTCCGCCGCGCCCGCTGTTAATGTCCCCGCGCCTGCGAATATGCCAGCCGCCCCGGCAATTAACAAGGGCGTAAGCAGCGACACTTCTTCCAATTCCTCATGATGAGCTCGATTCGCCGATGGTTGCTAGCCGGACTTCTGGTTCTTGTGCCGCTGGCCATCACGCTGGCAGTGCTCAACTGGATTGTTGCAACGCTGGACCAGACGCTGCTGATCCTGCCGGGCGCCTGGCATCCAGACAGGCTGCTGGGCTTTCACATTCCCGGTTTCGGCGTTCTGCTGACCGTCGGGATCGTGCTGTTGATGGGGGCGATTGCCAGCAACTTTCTCGGCAAGAAACTGCTTCTGGTCGGCAATGCATTGCTGCGCCGCATTCCCATTGTGCGGTCCATTTATTCGAGCGTGAAACAGGTGTCTGACACCTTGTTTTCGGAAAATGGAAATGCCTTTCGCAAGGCTTTGCTGGTGCAGTGGCCGCGTGAGGGCGTCTGGACGATTGGTTTCCTGACGGGCTTGCCCGGCGGTGATGTGGTTAACCACCTGCCAGGCGAGTATTTGAGCGTTTATGTTCCAACAACGCCTAACCCGACGGGTGGTTACTTCGTCATGCTCAAGAAAACGGAATGCATTGAGCTGAAGATGAGCGTTGATGAGGCGCTGACCTATGTGATTTCCATGGGCGTTGTAGTTCCCGCAAGGCCTGCTGTTGCATCGCTCAATCCTCCCCTGTAAACAGTGAAGCTGCCCAAAGGCGCTGAAAGTTCGAGTATTTTTTATGCCTATTACTGATACCCAAGTCGCTAAAATGCGCTCCAACTATTGCGGTCTGGTGACCGAGAACCTGATGGGCCAAACCGTCAGCCTGTGCGGCTGGGTCAATCGACGGCGCGACCATGGCGGCGTGATTTTCATTGACCTGCGAGACCGCGAAGGCTATGTGCAGGTAGTGTGCGACCCGGATCGCGCCGACATGTTCCAGACCGCCGAAGACGTGCGCAATGAGTTTTGCGTACAAGTCAAGGGCGTGGTACGTGCGCGCCCGGAAGGCACGACCAACGACAGCCTGAAAAGCGGCAAGGTCGAGGTACTGTGCCATGAACTGATCGTGCTCAACCCCAGCGTTACACCGCCGTTCCAGCTTGACGACGACAATCTTTCAGAAACGACACGCCTGACGCACCGCGTGCTGGACCTGCGCCGTCCCTACATGCAGAACAACCTGATGCTGCGCTACCACGTGGCCATGGAAACGCGCAAGTTCCTCGACACCCATGGTTTCATCGACATTGAAACGCCCATGCTGACCAAAAGCACGCCCGAAGGCGCGCGTGATTACCTGGTGCCCAGCCGCGTCAATGAAGGCCAGTTTTTTGCGCTGCCGCAAAGCCCTCAGCTATTCAAGCAACTGCTGATGGTGGCCGGTTTTGACCGCTACTACCAGATAACCAAATGCTTTCGCGACGAAGACCTGCGTGCCGACCGCCAGCCTGAATTCACGCAGATCGATATCGAAACGTCCTTCATGGGCGAGCAGGAAATCCGCGACATGTTCCAGGGCATGATCAGTAACATTTTCAAGACGGTGCTGAATACCGACCTGGGCGAGTTCCCGGTTATGGCGTATGCCGATGCGATGCACCGCTACGGCTCCGACAAACCTGATCTGCGCGTCAACCTGGAATTCACCGAATTAACCGATGTGATGGGCGATGTGGACTTCAAGGTCTTCAGCGCACCCGCCACGACAGCAGGCGGTCGCGTGGTGGGCTTGCGCGTGCCGGGTGGCGCTGAAATCAGCCGCAGCGAAATCGACGCCTACACCGAGTTTGTCAAGATCTACGGCGCCAAGGGCCTGGCCTGGATCAAGGTCAACGATGTCAGCAAAGGCCGTGAAGGCTTGCAAAGCCCCATCGTCAAGAACATTCACGATGCGGCGATTGCCGAAATCCTCAAGCGGACGGGCGCACAAAACGGCGACATCCTTTTCTTTGGCGCCGACAAGGCCAAGGTCGTGAACGACAGCATCGGTGCATTGCGCCTGAAGGTCGGCCATAGCGCGTTTGGCAAAAAGTCCGGCTTGTTCACCAAGGGCTGGAAACCGCTGTGGGTGGTTGATTTTCCGATGTTTGAATATGACGAAGAGGGCAAGCGCTGGAGCGCAGTACATCACCCCTTCACCGCCCCCAAAGACGGTCATGAAGACTGGATGGACACCGACCCCGGCCGCTGCATCGCCAAGGCCTATGACATGGTGCTCAATGGCTGGGAACTGGGCGGCGGCTCGGTGCGTATCCACCGCGCCGAGGTGCAGAGCAAGGTGTTCAATGCCCTGAACATTGGCGCTGAAGAAGCCCAGTTGAAGTTTGGTTTCCTGCTCGATGCCCTGCAGTACGGGGCACCGCCACACGGCGGCCTGGCCTTTGGTCTGGACCGCATCGTCACCATGATGACAGGTGCCGAGTCGATTCGCGACGTGATTGCCTTCCCCAAAACCCAGCGGGCGCAGTGTCTGCTAACCCATGCACCAAGCCCCGTAGATGAAAAGCAGTTACGCGAACTCCACATACGGCTGCGCAATCCGCTGCCAATTTGAAGATCCCATCCCCAGCAAACTAAAAAGTCGCCGATATCGGCGACTTTTTAGTTTGGTGACAGAAAGCACGGTTTTCTAGAAAATTTCATGCATGAACAATTTTGACAATCTATCCAAGGACCGGGTGCAGTCATTTTCCACACATGCGCATTCAGCGTAACACTAGAACAGGCACGGTGCTGTGCGTAAGCACATGCTGGGTTTCGCTACCCAGAAGCACACGCTTGATACCCTTGCGGCCATGTGAGGCCATCACGACGAGGTCGCAGCCGTGTTTTTTGGCAGCAGCCATGATGGATTCAGCTACCAGATCGGACTGGGAAACGACGGCTATGGCCTTGACATCCGCGGCTTGGGCTTCCTGCTGCACAGCGTCCACCACGGCTTGCCCCTTATCGTTCCATTGTTTCTCAATGCCCGCAATGTCTTCAACTGAAATCGTGATGCCGCCTTCAAAGTAGCTGACAGGATAGCGCGGTACTACATAAAGCGCGATCAGTTCCGCCCCTATGGCAGCAGCTAGCTCGATGGCGCTGCGTACGGCCGTCTTTGATAGGTCAGAGCCGTCAGTTGCAACAAGAATGCGCTGGTACATGATGATTATCCTGTATTGATACTGTAAAGCTTAAGCTTAAGCTTGTGCTAGTAGACAGTCAATTTGATTTTTTGAGGATTTCAGGATAGGCCCAAGCCATCTTTTCGCGGGCTTTGCCCAAGTTGAATTGCCAACGGACCGGCTTTCCCTCCCGACTTCGACAGTTAAACGCGTAAGTCAATGATCCATATAGGGGTGCGTCCCAAACGCTCGACTACAAAAGAGTCAACTGTGTATTCAAGGTTGGCTTTTTGATCGTCAGCGCCGCGAGAATGGCGGTGTGCTCCTGGTTGATCGTGCAGAGTCCTGCGACGGGTTGTGTGCTGTTGATGGTGATTTGCTGATGCTGAATCCGGCGCAGCTTCGACAGAGCCCGCTCGGACGAGAGTGGGGTGTCGCTGTTGCGCAAACGGGTTCGCATGACCCGGTACAGAATCAGCGCCATGAAGCGAATCGCTGCATGCGCGCGGATGCGATCTGGCAAGCGATGGTAGATCGGCCCGTAGATCGGCCCGATCTCGATTTCAGACTTCAGGACGCGAAACCCCCGTTCAATATCGGCCAGTGATTTGTAGCGCTTGACGACCTCTTCGGGTGCCAGATCAGCGGTATTCGTCACCAGCAGTAGTTTGCCATCCATCAGGCGTGCATGCGCGTCAAGGCGCGCTCATCAATGGCGTAGCTGAACAATTCACTTTTCAGGTCAACCTTGACGATGCCGGGCAGATGGGCTTCGCACACCTCGCGGTAAAAGCGCGCTCGCGCTCGCCCGTCAGAGAGTTTGCGCCCACGCCCCTTCTTGCCCGTGTCCTGGGCGCCCTGCTTTCCCGTCCACTCCGCTTGCTTTTCCAGTGTCTGAATACGGCTGTCCCGTTTGGCGCCGGCATCAAGCGCGACCTGCGGATCATGCGCAATGATGAGTTGTTGACGCCGACCGAAAACTGACCCCCCTTATAGAGGTTGTGCCGTTCCAAAATTGACCCAGGTGTTTTACTTGCCTTATTTTTAGGCAGGAGCGAAAAAGGTGATCACCATGGAAATGTTAGGCAAGATAAGGCGAATGTATTTGCGCGACAAACTGTCGCTGCATGAAATAGCCAAGCGCACGGGGTTGTCGCGCAACACGCTGCGCCGATGGCTTAGGACGCCTGAAGAGGTACAAGCCCCTAGTGTAGTGTCTCACTCTGTTTGAACTGTTTTGAGTTTTGCCTTCGCCCGCATGACTTTTTGCAGAATGTCTTGGGCGCTTTTTGTCCAGATGAAAGGCTTGGGA
>JAYWDL010000262.1:0-4737 GCA_043779865.1 Polaromonas sp. | reverse complement strand
TTGGACTTTCCGCTGGCGTTGGGACCGTAAACAACAGCCGTGCGCACAGCCAGCGGCAAAGACTTCAGGCCTGTGGGCATGAGGTGGGTTTGCGCCAGCTCCTTGTCGGTCGAGGCCAGCAGACTCAGCACCACCTCGTCACGAATGGATCGGTAGTTTTTGATGCGAAATTGAAGCAGCATGGCAGTTGAATATAATAATTATTCGATATTTAGCCAGTTATATGCAATTTTCTAATTTATTTTACAAATTAAATTAGAAATTCGCTTCAAAAGTCCCAGTTGGTCGCCATATTTTATTTCAAGGCCAATTTACAGAAGAAATAGGCCTCTAGCCCACATTTAACAAGCGTAGATAGCTATTGAAAATATAGCAATTACGCTTTGGTGCAGTTCTCTAACTTATGCACCCCACACCCGGTCAATCGTGGCCTTGACCTTGGCCTCCATGCGGCGGATCAGTTCGCGGTTGGCGTTGACGAGGGCCTGTTCGGCTTCGATCTCGGCGACGATGGCGCGTTGGGTGGGGTGAGGGAAATTACGAATTACGAATTGGCAATTACGAATTGGCACCGGTGCGCTCTTTGGTGGATTTTTGGATGGCCGAAATGATCCGGCATAACTCCAGGGAGTCTTCGTGGATGCTCTCGAATTGAGCGGCAGTGAGGTAATCGGTATCCCTCAACAAGCGAAGCCAGTACGAGGTTTCGCGTGCTTCCTTGTAGGCGATTGAAAGTTTGGCAATGAAGTCTGCGCGTGACTGTCCTCCAATGGACTCCTCAATGTTGGCACCAATGCTGGTGCCGCTGCGCAAAACCTGTTTTGACAAAACGTATTCCCGTTTATCTCCGGACAGGTGTTGATAGAGTTTCACAATCCGCACGGCAAAAGCGTAGCTTTTTGCCTGAACGACATTCTCAGTCTTCATTTATTCCCCAAACCTTGTTGACGGTAGCGGTAATCTTGTCTCTGCAATTCTTAATTCGTAATTCCAAATTGGTAATTTCCTCTTGGTAGCCCTCGATTTCGGCCACAATCTGGTGTTGGACTTCGAGGGGTGGGAGGGGAATTGTCAACGCACTCAAATACTCGTAGCTCACGCGCGGAAGCTGCGACCCTCCGATACCGCGCAGCACGTCCGTGTTGAATTGGGGTGAACGCAATAGCTGGGTCAAATAGCCGACAAGGACCGGCGCTTTTGCCCGAATCACAAAAATATCGGTTGAACAGACACCTGACATGCTTGCCAGTTACACCTTGTTCAGATTCGGACGAAGCTTGCCGTACAGAACGTCATTCGGCTCGAATCTGGATTTCAAGCTCTTGATATCACTGGCGGCGGAGACTACTTCACCGACCAAGCAACCAGAATTGCTTTCAATGTTCTCCAGGCCCACATAGGTAAGTTGCCCATCCGAATCGGACGGATTCATCGATTCCGATACGCGGGTTGCGATCTCAGAAATGGCGACACGCGGAAACACATGCGACAGGCTCTGAGCGACGGCTATGTACCGCTCGCCGCTTAAATTGAAGTCACCGCTCTCCCCCAACCTGGCCCGCGTCACCGCCTGCGCCATCACGCCATCCCCCTCAAACCCCTGCGGCGCCTTCATCCAGCTCCGCAGCCGCCGCGTCGCCTCCGGCAAGTGGCTGTCCACCACCGCCCGGCGTTGCGCGCCGAGGTTGAAACCGTCATTCCCGACCTTGACAAACAGCACGCTGTCGAGCTGCTTGTGCAGGCGCTTGTCCAGAATCAGAATGCTGGTCTTCACGCCGCTGTAGGGGTTGAACACGCCGGCGGGCAGGCTGACCACGGCGACCAGACTGGTTTTCACCAGCATCTGGCGCAGCGCCTTGTACGCCGTGCCGCTCTGGAAAATGATGCCTTCGGGAACGACTATGGCGGCGCGGCCGGTGGCGGTCAAATGCTCGGCCATGTAGTCCACGAACAGCACTTCGCTGCGGGTGGCTTGCACGCTGAAGCGCTTATGGGGTTTTATTCCTCCTTTTGGCGACATGAAGGGCGGATTGGCCAGAATCACGTCGGCCACCTCGTTCCATTTTTCATCGCTGGTCAGCGTGTCGTATTCCTCGATGCGCGGGTCGGTGAAGCCGTGCAGGTACAAATTCACCAGGCTCAGGCGCACCATGTCGGGCGAAATGTCGTAGCCGTGGATGCCGGCGGCCAGCCTTGCGCGCTCGTCGGGTGTGAGAAAATCACCGGCCTTGCGCACGGCTGGCGGGCGTAAAGCGCTATCATTTTCGATAGCACTGGAGGTATTGGCCTTGAGGATGTGCTTCCATGCCGAAATCAGGAAGCCGGCCGTGCCGCAGGCCGGGTCCAGAATGGTTTCGTTCTTTTTCGGGTCCATCACCTCGACCATGAAGTCGATGATGTGGCGCGGGGTGCGGAACTGCCCGGCATCGCCCTGGCTACCCAGCACGCTGAGCAAATACTCGAACGCATCGCCGAGACGCTCGGAATGGTCGTAGGTGAAGTAGTTGATTTCCTTCAGGAAGCTTTTCAGTGTTTCCGGGTCGCGGTAGGGCAGATAGGCATTTTTGAAAATGTCGCGGAACAGCGGCGGCACGCCGGGGTTGTTGTTCATGGTCTGGATGGCTTCGGAATACAGCGCCAGCACTTCAAAGCCGCCCAGGCCGGGGGCCATGAGGCGCGCCCAGCCAAAGCGGGCGTAATCTCCGGAAAAAAAGCGGCGATGACCGCCCAGCTCTTCGGCCTCGGCGTCCATGTCGTCCATGAACTTGTAGATGAGCGCAATCGTGATCTGCTCTACCTGGGATTTGGGGTCGGGCACTTTGCCCACCAGAATGTCGCGGCAGGCGTCGATACGGCGCTTGGTTTCGGAGTCGAGCATGGGTTCAGAGGTTCTTGGGTTTGACCAACAGGTCCGGGAATTGTGTTTGCAGCCATTGGCGCGTGTGGGCCAGGAGTGCGTCGGCCTGGGTGATGCATTCGGTGACCACTGCGTCATTGACGGGGTCGCCTTCATAGTCGTTCAGGTTGCGCTGCTTGCGCAGGGCATCGAGCACGATGATCACGTCATTGGGCAGGCCCATCGTGAGCGGTAATGCCTGCAACGCGGTTTGGTGGTGGCCTGGCTGGCTGGTGGATGTCCGATAGCCATGCGCCCACAGCCCCAACATGGCGCATTGCATGATGCATTTGTAGGCTGCGTCAAAGCGGTTTTCGGCGCTGAGCTGCTCCAGCTTTGCATCGGCGAGGTTGCGCAGGGCCGCCTGGAGCAATCGCTGCACGCCCTGCGGTGTTGCGCTAAACGCCTGCAGTCGCTGAATGGCCAGCAAGTTGGCTAAGGTCATTTTCGGTTCCGATCAAAAAAATCTTTGGTTTGGTCAGCAAGTCTTGAACGAAAGCGTCTTGCTCTTGCACGCGGCGCCTGAATTCCTGGGCGCTGTACACCACAGGGTTAATCTCGCGGCCCAGCTCAGCTTGCGCGGGGTGGGTGGCTCTGACGACGTCAGCAAACCCGACGTCGGCGATGACCAACACATCGACGTCGCTGCTTGCGGTTTCAGTGCCACTGGCGACCGAGCCGAATATCAATGCCAAAGTGGGCTGCAGCGGCGTCAGTGCGGCGGCAAGGATTTCGGCGGCACCGGTTGTTTTGCGCAGCAGGCCTGCCAGTTCCGGGAAAACCGGGCATTGCTGGTTGGCCTGGTAGCGCACCTGGTTGCCCTGCTGTTTGCGCAACAACAGCCCCGCAGCGGCAAGCCGCGCCAGCTCTTTGTGCAGGGTGCCAGCCGCCGTGTGGGTTTGCCGGGCAAGCTCGCGGACGTGGTAGTTGGTGTCCGGGTGGAGCAGCAGCAAGCTGAGCACTTTTTTACGGTAAGTTCCAAACAGGATGTCGGTCAGCATATGTAGCCTTTAGTGCTTCGATTGTAGCCTTTAGTGCTACGTATGAAGCTATTTTTGCTACATAAACTGATTAAGCGGGACGTAGTCTTTCACGTACTCCGGAATGCGGGTACGCCAGGCGGGCGGCAACAGAAGATGTCGGGTTACGCTGCGCTAACACCGACCTACGGTTGGAGCGTGCTGAGCCAAGGGCACGATTTCAGATCAAATATGCCCCAAGCCCAATCAGAACGTGCGCAAGCAGCTATTATTTAAATAGCAAACTTCACCCTAACTCCCGCGTGTCAGGGGCTTTCAACCACCGGTGCCTGACCGCTCAATTCGCGGCAAAGCAGTAGAACAGCCCCGCGCCACCGGTGGACTTGAGCGCGTCCATGCCGCAGCCGCTCGACGCGTGGGAGGCGTTCCACGATTTCATCGGAGCGGACTCGTTCAGGCCAATGCGGTCGTGATGGCCAACCATGGCCGAGCCCGCACCGCTTTGGGTCCAGCTGCCGCAGGTCGTGTCGCTGGCCGAGGTGTCGAGGCGGCCGTCCGGCGTTGAGCCGGTCAGTATGTCGTGCATGTTGACCGCGTCGCCACGGCCACTGACGACCTCGCCCTTTTCCGACAGGGAATTTTGCTTGCTGAGCTGGTTGTCGGCGCTGTGCAGGTTATCCACGCTAGTGGCCACCACCACCACGCCTTTGGCGTTTTGCCACGGGCCGCGGCCGATGCGGTCGCGCGCATTGACGGCCGGAGTGGTCGCTGTGGGCGCGGCGCTGAGGTAGGCGCGCCAGGTCTTGCCGCCGGCGTTGACCGAACGGGCAAGCTTGCGGCAGTAGGCGTCGGCGCCGGCCA
>JAYWDL010000261.1:0-4753 GCA_043779865.1 Polaromonas sp. | reverse complement strand
TAAAACGGCACGTTGTATTTCAATATCAAAAACTCGGGCAGCAGACACACAAACGTGATGTAGACCGCACCTGCCAGTGTCAATCGCACCAGTATCTTGTCGATATACCTTGCCGTTTGATCGCCCGGTCGAATTCCGGGAATAAACGCTCCGCTCTTTTTCAAGTTATCAGCGGTTTCACGACTGTTAAATACCAGCGCCGTATAAAAAAAGCAGAAGAATACAATCGCGCTGGCGTATAACATCACATAAATAGGCTGACCTGGCGTCAAGGTGCTGGCAATATCTTTGAGCCAGCGCATGCTCTCACCACTGCTGAACCACCCTACCACTGTCGCTGGCAACAAAATAATCGAAGAAGCGAAAATTGGCGGTATGACTCCAGCCATATTCAGCTTCAAAGGCAAGTGTGACGACTGGCCTCCATAAACCTTGTTTCCGACCTGACGTCTAGCGTAATTGACGAGAATCTTGCGTTGGCCGCGTTCGACAAACACCACAAAGTAGGTAACCAGCACAACCACCGCAATGATCACAATCGCCACCAAAATGCTCATAGCTCCGGTTCGAATCAACTCCAGCAAACCACCTGCCGCATTGGGCAGCCCAGCTGCAATACCCGCAAAAATCAAAATCGAAATACCGTTACCCAAGCCACGCTCTGTAATTTGCTCACCAAGCCACATCAAAAACATGGTGCCAGCGGTCAAACTGACCACCGCAGTCATTCGGAAACCGAAACCCGGTGCCAATACCAAGCCGGGTGAACTCTCAAGCGCAATTGAAATACCCATCGACTGAAACAACGCCAAGCCCAAAGTACCATAGCGGGTGTACTGCGTTATTTTTCGACGTCCACTTTCACCTTCTTTTTTCAGTTGCTCAAATGTCGGAAGGACATAAGTAAGCAGCTGCATGATGATGGAAGCCGAAATATACGGCATGATTCCCAGCGCAAATACCGTAAACCGCGACAAGGCACCCCCGGAAAACATATTGAACAAATTCAATATGCCGCCCTGCTGTCCCTTGAACAGCTCTTTGAGCTGTCCAGGATCAATGCCCGGCACTGGAATGTGCGCACCAATACGGTACACCACCAACGCCAGCAGCAAAAACACAAGCCGGCTACGCAAATCACCGAACTTGCCGGTTTTCGCTATTTGAGCTGAGTTAGTCGCCACTGATTAGTTCCGTCAAATATTAGGCAACAACGCCGCCAGCAGCTTCAATGATCGCCTTGGCACCTGCAGTAGCAGTAATACCATTCAGCTTGATAGCCTTGGACAGGGTGCCAGACTTAATGACTTTGACGTTCTTGGCAATCTGACCTACCAGGCCGATCTGCTTCAGCGTCAAAAGATCAACTTCAGCCAAACCGAGCTTCTCCAGGGCTGACAAGGTAACCTCTGCATTGAACTTGAGCAAATGCGATTTAAAGCCGCGTTTTGGCAAGCGGCGCTGCATAGGCATTTGACCGCCTTCGAAACCGACTTTGTGATAACCACCGGCACGCGACTTTTGGCCTTTATGACCACGTCCAGCCGTTTTACCAATGCCTGAACCAATACCGCGACCGACACGTCGCTTGTAATGTTTGGCGCCTTCACCAGGCTTGATTCCGTTGAGTTCCATTTTGAATCTCCGCTCAGACAATCTTGACCAGATAGCTGATCTTGTTGATCATGCCGCGCACTGCGGGCGTATCTTGCAGTTCGCTCGTGCTATTGACACCGCGCAAGCCCAGACCGCGCACAGTAGCGCGATGTGACTCTTTGGTACCAATCGGGCTGCGAACCAGCTGAACCTTAACTTTATTTTCTGTCGTCATTTTCAATGCTCCTCAAGCCCAAGCTTTAGCCGAAGATTTCTTCGACTGATTTGCCACGCTTGGCTGCAATGTCTGAAGCCGTGGTGGATTTGTTCAGCGCATCCATCGTTGCACGGACCATGTTGTACGGGTTGCTCGATCCGTGGCTCTTGGCCACGATATCGGTGATACCCATGACTTCGAAAACAGCGCGCATCGGACCGCCAGCAATAATGCCAGTACCTTTGGCGGCGGGCATCATCATGACGCTGGCCGCACCCCAGTGACCAAAGACGTTATGGTGAATCGTGCCATTTTTCAATGACACTTTGGTCATGTTGCGACGCGCTTCTTCCATCGCTTTTTGCACGGCTGCAGGCACTTCTTTTGACTTGCCCTTACCCATGCCGACCCGACCATCACCGTCGCCAACCACTGTGAGTGCGGCGAAACCGAGAATACGGCCACCCTTCACCACTTTGGTCACGCGGTTGACCGCGATCATTTTTTCCTTCAGACCATCGTCTGGAGCGTCGTTTTGCTGTTTTGCTTGAAACTTAGCCATACTTAATTCCAGTCTGCTTAGAACTGCAAGCCAGCTTCGCGGGCCGCATCAGCCAGCGCTTTAACGCGGCCATGGTACGCAAAACCGGCGCGATCAAACGCCACTTTTTCTACACCTGCGGCTTTTGCTTTTTCAGCAATGCGCTTGCCAATGGCCTGCGCAGCAGCAACGTTTCCACCTTTACCCGAAGCACCGATTTCCTTGCGGATTTCTGCCTCGGCAGTCGATGCGGCCGCAAGCACCTTGGTACCGTCCCCAGAAATAACACTGGCATAGATGTGCAGGTTGGTGCGATTAACAGTCAGACGCGCAACACCTTGCGTGGCAATGCGGATACGGGTCTGACGTGAACGACGAAGACGCTGCTCTTTTTTGGTCAACATGATGCAGCTCCTTATTTCTTCTTGGTTTCTTTGATCGTGATCTTCTCATCCGAATAACGGATGCCCTTGCCCTTGTAGGGCTCGGGAGGACGAACAGCACGAACTTCAGCGGCGATCTGGCCGACCCGTTGCCGGTCAGAACCCTTGATCACCACTTCCGTGGGGGTCGGGGTTGCAACGGTGATACCTGCCGGCATGTCCATCACCACAGGGTGCGAATAACCAACGGTCAGGTTCAGTTTGGCGCCTTGCGCCTGGGCCTTGTAACCCACGCCAACCAGGCTGAGCTTCTTTTCAAAGCCCTTGGTCACACCGGTCACCATGTTGTTCACGAGCTGGCGCATCGTGCCGCTCATGGCATTGGCTTCCCGGGAATCGTTCGCGGGCGCAAACGTCAGCTTGCCGGCATCATTAGTGATGGTGACAAGCGAGTTTTGCATCAGCGCAAGGGCACCAAGGGCACCTTTTACGTTGATCTGATCATCTTTAATCGACACGTCTACGCCTTGCGGCAGGTTAACGGGCATTTTTCCTACACGGGACATTTTAGTTTCTCCTCTATGCCGCGGTCAGGCTACGTAGCACAAGACTTCGCCACCGATACCGGTAGCGCGCGCCTTGCGATCCGTCATGACGCCCTGGGGCGTTGTGACGATTGCCACACCCAGGCCGTTCATGACCTGGGGAATGGCACCGTGGCCTTTGTAGACGCGAAGGCCTGGGCGGCTGACGCGCTCAATGCGCTCAATCACCGGGCGTCCTGCGTAATACTTCAGGGCAATTTCCAGCTGGGACTTGCCATCGTCGGACTTGATGGCGAAGCCGTCGATATAGCCCTCGTCTTTAAGCACCTGCGCAATAGCAACCTTGACTTTTGAAGACGGCACCAGCACAACGGCTTTTTCAACCATTTGTGCATTGCGAATGCGCGTCAGCATGTCAGCAATAGGATCACTCATACTCATTTTGTGGTTCTCCTATGCTTACCAGCTTGCCTTGGTGATACCAGGGATATCACCAGCAAAAGCCAACTCGCGAATCTTGGCGCGCGCCAGACCGAATTGACGGAACGTTCCGCGGGGCCGACCCGTAATCGCACAACGATTTCGCTGGCGAGTGGGGTTGGCGTTGCGGGGCAACTTTTGCAATTCAAGGCGAGCCAGAGCCCGCTCGTCATCAGTACGCTTGAAATCGTTAGACGTCTTTTTCAGTTCAGCGTGTTTTTTAGAAAACTTGGCGACCAGTTTGTCGCGCTTCAGTTCACGTTGCAATAAAGCTTGTTTTGCCATGACCCGCCTCAGTTTTTGAACGGAAAACGGAAGGCGGTGAGGAGTGCCTTGCACTCTTCATCGGTCCTGGCCGTTGTGGTGATGCTGATATTGAGACCGCGCAAGGCGTCAACCTTGTCGTACTCGATTTCAGGGAAGATGATCTGCTCTTTAACGCCGATGTTGTAGTTGCCTCGGCCGTCAAAAGCGCGACCGGAGATGCCGCGAAAGTCACGTACACGGGGCAAGGCCACAGTGACGAAACGATCGAGGAATTCATACATCTTGACGCCACGCAGGGTCACCATGCAACCAATCGGCAAATCTTCGCGGATCTTGAAGCCGGCGATAGCCTTTTTGGCCTTGGTCACGACAGGCTTTTGACCGGCAATTTTGGTCATATCGCCAACAGCGCTATCCATGACCTTCTTGTCTGCAACCGCCTCACTCACGCCCATATTGAGCGTTATTTTCGTGATGCGCGGAACCTGCATCGGCGTGGTGTAGCCAAATTTCTCAATCAGGCCGGGTGCGATTTTTTCGCGATACTGGGCTTGCAAGCGCGCCATATTATGCTGCCTTCAATTCGTCGCCGCTGGACTTGAAGACACGCACTTTCTTGCCGTCCGCCAACAACTTGATACCAACCCGATCAGCCTTGCCCGTCGCAGCATTGAAAATCGCCACATTGGACTGGTGAATCGGCATATTTTTTTCAACGATGCCG